>JAZOAA010000119.1:0-22101 GCA_045595265.1 Eubacteriales bacterium | reverse complement strand
GCGCCGTCACCGATGATATTAACGGTTATTTCCTTTATACCGCCAAGCTCTGTTTCATTGATACTGACAAGCTCTATTTTGAAGCGCTTTGCCGCGGCGTACATTGAGTACATACGGTAAAGATCAGCACCAAACAACGCTGCCTCCTCGCCGCCCGCGCCCTGTCTTATCTCAAGTACAATGTTACGTGAATCGTTGGGGTCGCGCGGCATAAGAAGTATCTTCAGCTCCTCAAGAAGCGCATCGCGCTCATCGCGATAGCTTTTATATTCCTCTTCAGCAAGAGAACGAAGCTCCGGATCAAGCGAAGAATCACGCATCATTTCATCAGAATCCTTCGCGTTCTTTTCTGCCAATTTATATTCTCTGAATTTTAAGATTATAGGCTCGAGATACCTATATTCTTTCATCAAAGAAGAATACTCTTTATTATTCGAAATTATTTCAGGGAGTGTAAGAGATTGCTCTATCTCCCTGAATCTATCCTCTGCACTAAGTAGTTTTTTTATTATCATATCAACCTCTGAATTATAAGAATTTCAAGAGATCGAAAACCTATTTTACAAATGCAACAAACGCCTCGTAGGTCGAATATACGTCAGCCTTTGAAACCACCTCGTAGGGTGCGTGCATAGAAATCACGGGAACACCGAGGTCTACCGTTTCGATATTGTGGTTTGCGATATACATCGCAACCGTTCCGCCGCCACCCGCGTCAACCTTGCCAAGCTCTGCGGTCTGCCAAATGACTCCAGACTCAGCAAAGAGCTTTCTTATATACCCTACAAATTCCGCGCTGGCATCATTCGTTGATGACTTGCCTCTTGCTCCTGTGTATTTGCTCATGGTAGTTCCGCAAGAAATCATAGCGCTGTTGCGCTTCTCATAAACGTCAGAGAAATTAGGGTCATAGCAAGCGGTAACGTCAGCACTTAAGCACTTGCTGTTATTTCTTACAACTCTTGCATTCTTGCCAAGAGAAGCAGAAATTTCATCAATAACGTCCATAAATACCTCGCACTGCATTCCGGTATTACCAACGGAGCCTATTTCCTCCTTGTCAGCAAGAACAACCATAACGGTATGCTTGGTATTGGGATTATCAAGCAGTGCCGTAACCGCGGGATATGAGCAAACCTTATCATCGTGACCGTATGCTGCAACGAGCGCTCTGTCAAAGCCTATATCACGAGCCTTGTATGCAGGAACGAGTGAAAGCTCTGCACTAAGGAAATCCTCCTCTGTTACGCCGTACTTCTCATTAAGAAGAGAAAGGGCTGTAAGCTTTATTCTTTCGCCTACCTCCTTATCATCGTAAGGAAGACCGCCTATGAGAATATTGAGAGTTTCGCCTGAAATAGCGCTTCCCAGAGGCTCTGCCGACTGCTTCTGACCAAGGTGGGGAAGAAGGTCGTTGATATAGAAAATGGGATCGCCATCCTCGTCACCGATCTTAATCTCAACGCACTCACCGTCCGCCTTAACCATAACACCGTGAAGTGCGAGCGGTATAGCAGTCCACTGATATTTCTTAACTCCGCCGTAATAATGAGTCTTAAGGAAAGCCATGCCGGAATCCTCATACATGGGAACCTGCTTAAGATCAAGGCGTGGAGAATCCACGTGCGCTGCAAGTATTCTTATACCGTCCTTCTCAATATCGTTCTCACCAACGCTGAAAAGAACAAGGCTCTTATTATGATGATTAAGATACTTTTTATCACCCACGGAAATCTGATCGCCTATCTTGTATTCCGTATAACCCTTCTCCTTTGCGAGCTCGATAGCCGCAAAAACAGCCTCGCGCTCTGTTTTAGCCTCGTCGAGATACTTCATATATCCCTTTGAATAATCGAAGATAGCCTTGATTTTTTCACTCGAAGCCTCCTCGTAGATATTCTTTTTCTTGTAAGAAAGCTTGTCAAGCATTTCCTGTCCTATTGTTTTTTCGCTCATTTTATATTTCCTTTCTAAATATTCATAAAATTACAGATTTATTTTTTCGATAAGCGCATGCACTCGCTCTGCCAAATCTTCAACAGTACCATTGTTATAAATTTGAAAATCGGAGCGCTCTATAAGCTCTGAATTTGATATTTGCGCACTTATGCGCCGCTTCGCTTCCTCTACGCTCAGCTTATCACGGGACATAATTCGAGAAATCCTCGTGTCCTCATCCGATATAACCGCAACTGTCACATCGCATTTTTTATCCAGTCCCGATTCAAATAGCAAGGGCGCATCAACTACCGCAATCTTCACACCTTCCTTTTCAAAAGAAAGCAAGCGTCTTTCTATTTCAGAAAGAATGTAGCCGTGGGATATTTCGTTAAGTCTTTTTCTTTTCGCCGCAGCATCGCCGGAAGAAAAGACGATATCGGCAAGAGCCTTTCGGTTAAGAACGCCGTTACTTAATATTCCGTCGCCAAATTCATTACAAAGCGCTGACAAGCAGTCACTAGACCTCGTAGTAAGCTCGTGATATACAGCATCGGAATCTATTACCGGAATCCCCGCCTTAACAAAAAGCGAAGAAACTATTCCCTTTCCGCTTCCGCTGCCTCCGCACAGTCCGATAATCTTCATAGCATAAATTCTCCTCTAAATGTATATTATACTATAAAAATAATAAAATGTCAATATTCGTCATCTTGCTTTTTAGTTTTCGGCAAGTAACCGAAAACTAAAAAATGAATATATTATAACAAAACAAAACCGGGAGGCTGCTTGTATTTCAAGCCGTAACAGAATGAATACTGAAAAAAGATTTTTTGCCGCTGCCAACGGATACAAAGGATTCAAAAGTTATTTTGCAGAAATCTTCAATCCACGGGATTATGAAAAAATTTTCGTGCTTAAAGGTGGACCCGGCACGGGAAAAAGCAGCTTTATGAGAAGAGTTGCAACTACTTTAAAAGAAAAAGGGGCTACATGCGAATATATTTATTGCTCGTCCGATCCTCTTTCATTAGATGCAATAATATGCGAAAACAATAATAAACGTATAGCAATAATAGACGGAACAGCACCTCACGAACGCGATGCTATAATACCGGGCGCGATAGATGAAATCATTAATCTTGGTCAAAACTGGGATTCGAGCTGGCTTTGCGCACAGCGCGAAAAGATACTCGCGCTTAACTCTGAAAAGAAGAGTGCATATTCTACCGCATACTCTTACCTGAAAATTGCAGGAAACGCAGACGCGGAATCCAAGCGGATTTCAAGAGGTGGATATGATACAAAAAAACTAAAATACGCAGCAAAATCACTGGCAGAAAGCTTGAAAACGGTTAATGATGGCAATATAAAAACGCGCCTTATTTCATCGTTTGGCAAAATGGGAAAATACGGCTTTGACACGCTGGAAGTGTCGGCAAAGAAAAAATATTCTGTTATTGGAAATGATATTTTTGCAAGCGATTTTCTAAATTACTTGCAACTTGAGTTGTGTTATAGAGATGCCGATATAATAATCTGCCCTTCGCCGCTAGATGAAAACGCAATAGAAGCAATATATATTCCGGGCGAAGATATTCTGATAAGTGCGGGAGATGAAGGTAAAAATATTATTGATATAGAGTCGCTTATATATGAAAAAGACAAGACAGTAAAAGAAAAGGTGAAGGCGCTCTCCGATATCCGTGCCATATCCCTGGAAAGCTCAACGCGTTGGTTTTCTATTGCTTCGGACGTCCACTTCAGGCTCGAGGATATCTATAAATCCTGTATGGACTTTGATGGTAACGATAGAATAATAAACGAAAAGCTTGAAATACTGCGCGATATTCTCGGATTATAAACAAAATTTCGCTTTTTTCACGTTCTTTTGTTGACTTATTTCCATATTTATGATATTATATATTGTATAATAAAAGAGCGCACGCCGATTTGGCGTGCGCCCTATTGAACTAAAAATACTTATTTCAGTTTATTTACAATTTCCTCGGTATCTTTTGCGATTACCAGTTCCTCGTTCGTGGGTATCATATAAACCTGAACACGAGAATCATCGCACGAAAGCTTAACGGGTGTGTTTGAGTGACCGAAGGTGTTTCTTTCATTATCGAGCTTTATTCCGAGATATTCAAGACCAGAGAGCGCATTTTTTCTTATATATGAAACGTGCTCACCGATTCCTGCTGTGAATACTATCGCATCAACACCGCCCATCGCAGCGGAGTATGAACCGATGTATTTCTTTATCTGATAGCATAGCATGTCGAGGACAAGCTTCGCTCTCTCGTTGCCTTCATCCATAGCGCGCTCAACGTCGCGAGAATCCGAGCCAACACCGCTGATACCTGCAAAACCGCACTTTTTGTTCATGTAGTTGTCCATTTCGGCAGGTGTATAACCCTTCTTTTCCATAATAAACGGAACTATGGCAGGGTCGATAGATCCGCAACGTGTGCCCATAAGCACACCGTCAAGAGGAGTAAATCCCATAGAGGTATCGATACATTTACCATCCTTTACAGCACTTATAGACGAGCCGTTTCCTATATGGCAGGTAATAATTTTGGTGCCCTTGGCTTCACCGCCCATAATTTTTATCATTTCGCCGCTGACGTATCTATGAGATGTTCCGTGCGCGCCATAGCGTCTTATCTGATAGTCCTCGTACATATCGTAGGATATACCGTACATATACGCTTCCTTGGGCATTGTCTGATGGAATGCGGTATCGAATACAAGAACCTCGGGAGTGCTTGGCATTGCAGCCTTACAGCCCTTGATTCCCATAATGTGAGCAGGCGTGTGCAAGGGTGCGTATGATACACACTTTTCAAGAACGGACATAACCTCGTCTGTAACAAGCACCGACTCTGCAAAATACGGTCCGCCGTGAACGACTCTATGACCTATTGCTTCTATTTCATCAACAGAGCCGACACATCCAACCTTTGAATCAAGAAGTGTTTCAACTACGAGCTTCATCGCAGCAGAATGGTCACAAAGAGCAGTCTCCTTTATGTACTCCTCTTTTCCGGCAGTCTTGTGAATTATACGAGAGCCGTCAATGCCTATTCTCTCACAGTTGCCCTTTGCAAGCACGGTGGAGCTTTCAGTATCAAAGAGCTGATACTTAAGCGAGCTGGAACCCGCGTTTACTACTAATACTTTCATAAATATCTCCTGTTAATTTTTTTACACACATATTATACACTAATTTTTTTGAATTATCAACACTAAAACAAAAAAAGATAGAAAAGAAAGGATTGTAAGATAAATGAAAATCGCAGCCATTATTACGGAATACAATCCTTTTCACAACGGACACGAATATCAGATAAAAAAGACCCGCGAACTATTAGGCGATGACACGGCTGTAATAGCAATTATGAGCGGAAATTTTATACAGCGCGGCGGTGTTGCAATAACAGACAAGCTGACAAGGGCAACAGCAGCCTTAGAATGCGGAGTTAATCTTATACTCGAGCTTCCCTTTCCCTACTCTATGTCGAGCGCGGAGTTCTTTGCAAAGGCGGGTGTTCATATAGCGCAAAGACTCAGTATTGTAGATTATCTTGTTTTCGGAAGCGAGTGCGGAGATATCAGCGTGCTTGAAAAAATAGCACAAAATATGTCAAGTGGAAAATTTTCTTCACGTCTTGCCGAAGCAACAGATATTTCTCAAGACGTAGGATATCCCACTCTTTGCGAGCTTGTGTATAAAGAGCTTTACGGAGAAGAGTTGAAGTCCGAGTTCTTTTCACCAAACAATATTTTAGCTCTTGAATATCTCAAAGCCTTGAAATCGGAACAAAGTACGATTACACCTATCACAATTAGGCGTGAAGGCGGTGCATACGACGCTCCGATTGAAAGCCACACAACTCTTCAAAGCGCAAGTGCTATTAGAGATTTAATATATGACAATAGCAATTCTGCTTATGATTTTGTTCCCGAAAACGCAAAATCCGTTTATATCAATGCTGAAAGCAATGGGAAATTTCCGACCTTTCCCGAGAAACTTGATGCTGCAATAATTTCTTCATTTCGTTTGAACCCACCAAAGCTACGCGGTGAAATCCACGATGCCGAGGGCGGTTTATATAACCGTTTATACTCTGCGAGTATGACGGAATCAACAATCTCCTCTTTGATAGCAAAGACCGAAACAAAAAAATTCACCAGAGCAAGAATCAGACGTGCTATATGGTACTCTTTTCTCGGCGTTACCTCCTCCGACGTAAGAGCATTGCCTGAATACACGCAGGTGCTTGCTATGGATGATATTGGAAGGACTCTGCTGAAAAGAATTAAGAAAATGAGCGACTTTCCCGTAATTACCAAGCCGTCCTCCTACAAGGAGCACTCCGAATCGGTAATTTCACAAAAAGAGCTTTCAAATCGCGCTGATGCAGTTTTCGATTTAACTCTCAAATGCTCGAATTCTGCCAAGGACGCACTCACTTTTACACCTTATGTAAAAAAATAGTGTTTTTTGCGATGAATTTATTTTATCTCTTTTTGTCGAAGGTATTTACAAGCAGAAAAACATCTGTTATCATATAAACGAATATGGACAGAGGACAAGCCGTCATTTTCAAATAAACCGAAAGGAGCATTTTTATGTTAAACGCAGAAGGCGTAACAAACGAGGAATTCCTTGAGTATAAAGGAAAACCACTCGTCCGTCAAGGCGATGATATTTTCTACGGCGATATGTCAGATAAATATTACGTCTACATGATGATAATGTCTGATAAGAAAACCTCAAAGAGTGACGAAACAGTACCCGGAACAGTAATGGTGCAGTTGCTCGAGAGTAAAACCAAAAAGCCCGAAAAGCAGAAGATCACAAACGGTCTTGCTGAGGCTTTTGAATTTGCTGAAGCTTGGCTTCGCTATAACGACAAAGACTAACGTTCTTTCTTAACGTGCGTACTGTTATACGCAAGGAGGTAAAAAATGAATACTTCAATTCAAGGCAATTACGTAAAGCTTATTGCCTTCTTTCTTGTCGCTGCTATTCTCGTTGCTGCCTTCGGGTTCGCATCGGACGGCTGGTGGGAAGAAGCAAAACATGACGATAACGGCAAAGTTGACACAAACAGCAACAAGACCGAAAACGATAAAAACACAAACCAAAAACCAGAAGATGAGCAAAAAGAGCCGGAGATATACATACCGGAATTTACAAATGCTCTGACGGGACTAGAGACAACTGAGGATGGCGCACGTAAGCGTCACTATGCCTTTGTAATCGATCCCGACTCTCCTATCTACGGTATATCGCAATCCGATATTATCGCGGAGCTGCCGATAGAAGATGGCACTACACGGCTTCTCGCCTTCACCAACGAACTGGAGAGATTAAGCAAAATCGGTTCACTTACCGCTACCAGAAACTATATTTCAAATATAGCAAAGTTTTTCAATTCCGCAATTGTTTTTAAGAAAAACGATTCAAATTTGAGCTACGAATCCTGCAATCTGCTGGGTTCAATGTTTGATATGAGTATACACACCGGTTATTTTTACACCGAGTACGCTCAATTCACCTATACTAACGGTGATTTGGTAAGCGCAGGACTTTATAATGCTAATATCAATACCACAATTAATACCGCGTCCCCCTTACCCTATCAATTTACTGAATTCGGTAAAGAGATTGCCCTCGGAGCTAGTGCCAATTCTCTATTACTCCCGTTGACTGATAGCTCGGAAACGGAATTTTATTACTCGGATCAAACAAAAAAGTATACCTACTATAAAAATGGCTCAATAAAAAAGGATATGCTGAGCGATACGTCGGTATCCTTCTCTAACATCTTTATACTATTTGCTGATTCTGTGACGTATGAAACAGCCGATAACACTGAGATGATCATGAACACAATCGGCAGCGGAACCGGATACTATGTTAGCGGTGGAGCGTATAAAGCGATAAGTTGGGAATCAGACGTATCAGGTACTCTTAAGTTCTATGATGATACAGGCTCACTTCTTACGGTAAATCGCGGCAATTCGTATATTGCTTTTATAAAAGCTTCAAAAGCAGAAAAAATAAAATTTTCATAAGTAAAAACTACCGTGATTTTGGTCACGGTAGTTTTTTGTAAAATAAAATAACAATAACAAAATTTAGAATATTTTCCGCATTACTACAAACAATATTTTTGTCGCATTATGATACCTATACTAATAATATACCAAACGAATTATCATTCAGAAAGGAAAAACAAAAATGAAAGCGACAGGAATAGTTCGCCGAATAGACGATCTCGGAAGAGTTGTAATTCCAAAAGAAATACGCAGAACAATGAGAATTAAAGAGGGTGATCCCTTGGAGATATATACCGACAGAGAGGGCGAGGTTATATTCAAAAAATACTCACCTATTGGAGAGATGCAAACTTTCGCAACAGAATATGCCGATGCTTTGCAAAAAACTTCATCTTCGCCTATATTCATTTGTGACAGAGATGCGGTTATTGCGGTTTCTGGAGCATCAAAAAGAGATTATCTTGAAAGAAAAATTTCAAGAGGACTTGAAGAAATTGTTGAATCGCGCTCGCTCTACGTAAGAGAAAGCGGAAAAGAGCCGATAGCGGTAATTAACGACGGTGGCGCTCATTACGTAAATTGCGCTATGCCCATATTAAGCGAAGGCGATATAGTCGGTTGCGTGGTATCGGCTTGGCAATATGACGTATCAACAAGTAACAAGATTTCCGACGAAATTGAATCAAAGCTGGTTCAGACTGCCGGTATGTTTTTAGGAAAGCAAATGGAGAGCTAAAAAAGCGGGTGACGTTAGTAAAACGTCACCCTTTGCTTTACAGAAGATATTATCTATACCGTCCGTACTTACTGTATTTAGAATATCTCGTAGCACTTGATTTAATTTTAAGAGATGAGAGAACCACTCCGTATATCTGCGCCCCGATACGTTCAAGACTATCGACGCACTCCGATATGTGATTAACGTTTGAAGAATCGGCAAGAGTTGAAATGATATAACCGTTTATAGAATCGTTAAGAAGCAGTGCATCGGTAACGACGTTTACAGGCGGTGTGTCAAATATGATATAATCAAACTGCTCTTCGCATATTTTTACAAGCTCAGCCATTCTTGAAGAACCTATCAGCATAGATGGGTTTACGTTAGGGCCGCCGGCTGAAAGAACGGTCAAGTTATATTCAGGCAAGAAAGTAAGCGAAGGCTTCTGATCAAGACCAGCAAGATATTCGCTAAGTCCTCTACCTCTGATGTCTAAAGAAAGAAGATTTGATACCTTGGGCTGCCTCATATCAGTATCTATAAGAAGCACTCTTTTCGACTCGGCATTTTGAGCGATAGTGATAGCAAGATTTGTCGCTAGGCACGTCTTTCCTTCGGATGGGTCAGCGCTGGTTATTGCAATTTTTTTACACTTGTCCGGAGTGTTCAGGTAAAGAATATTAGTATAAAGCGCCTTGTATGCTTCTCTGATAGCGAAGGGCGTTTTATCATTTATAACAGTAAACTCTACCTTAGGCTTTTTATTTCGCACAGACGTTATATTTGAAAAAAGCTTTAACATGATAATCTCCATTCTGTCGCCATAGGCGATCACACAAATATCAAATATATAAATAACGCTTATTAAATATCATTTTCATATCTTGGTATAACGCCAAGAACAGGAAAATCGAAATTCTCTTCCAACTTTTCTCTGGAGCGAACGACAACATCAAATTTAACAAATATGAATATCATCAGCATTGTTACAAGCGCCCCTACTAAAAATCCGAGAACCGCATTTCTCATAACGTTTTTGCTATCAGCGCTTTTTGCGAGTTCGGGATAATCAAGAGTCGAGATCTCAATTGCATAAGGCAACCTTTCCTTTATATCAGCGGGCAACAACTTATGTACGATGTCGGCGAGATCCTTGGAAAGATTCGGGTCTGTACTAACGGTAGAAATATAAAAACTTGTCGAATCATCTATAAGCGATACGGAAATCATATTTTTAATTTGCTCCGGTGTAACATTCTCGTATCCAACAAGCTGCTCTCTAACACTTCGACAAAACATTTTACTCTCAAGAATATACTTCGAGCTTTTAATCATGCTTTGCATAGCCTCAATCTCACCGGTATTTAAGCCGGTGTTTGTTGCCTCTGAATTGCTTTGTGGAACTTTAACCATCATGAATGTTGAAACGGAGGTATACGTGTCTGTTTTCATCGCGGTCGCAGCTCCAAGAACCGCAGCGCAAATAATGCCTACAATCGCAATTATCCAAAGTTTAGGAACAAACAAGTCAATTATTTCTTTAATAGAAATCTCGCCTTTAGTTTTTTTCATACGAAACCACTTCCCCCTGTCGTAAAACGACGGTACATTTTTTAATTAAAACGAGAGCCTCTAAAGCGGAAACTCTCGTTCTAAATTCTTATTTATTTGAATGCTCGTTTTGAAGCTTACCGTAATCGGCATCCTCTTTTGTCCAATTTTCATTATACAGCGCCATAAAAATATCGCCTGTATAAAGCAAATTCATATCATAACGCTTTTCAGCACTGGGCTTAACCAAACCGTTTTCGTCGATAGTATAATTTACGTTCTCCACGCCGTACTGAAGAAGATTTCTAATAACAGGATTGGTGTTTATCTCATAAATAACCTGCATTGCGCGTTCTGCATATACATCATAATCAACGAGAACATTCTCCGAGCCTACTTTAAGAGGAGTTCCCTTAAGCACTGCAAATGCGGAAGAAAATACCTCGTCATCATCCGCATAAGGATATTCAGAAATATTAACTATATTGCCATAGCTCTCAAGCACGGCCTTAGCCTCATATGGTGCATTAACAACCCTAGTAACTACCGGAGCGGTCGCGGGATCAAAATCATTATAATCAACGCCTACACCGTCGGAGTTATCCTGCACTCTGTCGCGAAGCTCCTCTGTCATCTCCCAAGATGTCATAGCAAGAAGATCGGATTCTGCGTAAAACTCAGCCTTTGCCAAATTTTTGTTAATAACTATATATTCGTAACTTCCTACTACATGGTTGTTGGGGATACAATACATTTTCTCAACACCGTTTTCAACCACTTTAGCTGCCTCAACAAGAGAAGTAGCTATCTGCTTATTGAGTGTACCGTAGCCTGCGCTCTTATAATCGTTTGAAGTAAGATAAGGATTGAGATCGACAAGCTTACCAGACAGGCGATCCATAACTTCTGCGCTGTTTACAAGCACTATACCGGTCGATGCGGAAGTGAACGAAGCAATAGCGTTCTCATACTCGTCGACAATGTTTCCCTCCACCATTTTATCACGGTCAAGATATACGATATTTACCGTGGTAGAATACTTGTCAGAAAGATACTGATTAAGTTTGTCGTTAACGGTCTTTTTTACGTTCTGATCAGGAGACATTTCATCGCCTTGGATTATGTAAAGAGTAAGATTTACCTTCTCGACATTAACGGGCTGTCCTATGTCATTATCCTTATACCAATCAAGCCAGTACTGCGTTTCATCAACTTCGCAACCTACAAGCATAACGGAAAACATAGCCACGCAAAGCAAGAACGCGAGTAACTTCTTTATTTTCATTATAAAAAACCTCCGAGGGAAACATTTTTACTATAATAGTTTACTATAATTTATAGCAAAAGTCAAGTGAATTTGCCATTAAATATTTTAATAAGTTTTTTTTAATTAATTGTCAACAAATTTTATATTGTTTTTTTGTACAACTTGTCGACAGAATTATCAATTAGAAAGATAGTCCTTAAGAGTTTTAGAACGTGAGGGATGGCGAAGCTTACGCAATGCCTTTGCCTCTATTTGTCTTATGCGCTCTCTGGTAATCTCAAATTTCTTTCCTACCTCCTCAAGAGTTCTGGGACGTCCGTCCTCTAAGCCAAAGCGAAGCTTAATAACCTGCTCTTCTCTGGGGGTAAGGGTGTGAAGAATATTGCATAACTGTTCACGAAGAAGCGAGTATGATGCGCTGTCGGAAGGAGCTGGAGAATCATTGTCCTCTACAAAATCACCAAGATGGCTGTCCTCTTCCTCGCCTATAGGGGTTTCAAGAGAAACGGGGTCCTGCGCAATTTTCATAATCTCTCTAACCTTTTCAGGCGTGATGCCAAGAGCCTCCGCGATTTCATCGGTAGTAGGTTCGCGGCCAAATTCTTGAAGTAGCTGTCGCGCAGTTCTTGACACCTTGTGAATGGTTTCAACCATGTGTACGGGTATTCTTATCGTTCTTGCCTGATCTGCTATCGCTCTGGTTATCGCCTGCCTTATCCACCAAGTAGCGTAGGTTGAAAACTTGTAACCCTTGCTGTAATCAAATTTTTCAACAGCCTTGATTAGACCGAGATTTCCCTCTTGAATAAGGTCGAGGAAATACATTCCCTTACCTACATGTCGCTTTGCGATACTTACAACGAGTCGAAGGTTTGCTTCAATCAGCTCATCCTTTGCCGCCTTGTTACCAAGTGTTATTTGCTCTGCAAGATATGTTTCGCGTTCGGGAGAAAGAAGCGGTATCTTACCGATTTCCTTAAGATACATTCTGACAGGGTCGTCGATAGCAAGTCCTTCCTGTGAAAACATTTTTTCAATATTTTCGGCGGAATCAAAAGCCTTAACGTCCTGTTCTATATCCTTAAAATCTTCATTTTCTATCTCGTCCGGAGATGCAGAATCAATGTCGGCTTGCACGATATCGTAATCAATATCCTCAAGCGCTTTCATAATATCCGAATTACCTATTCCATCGTGCTTGGAATCAATAAATTCATTAACGTCAATTTTATCTCTGCTCATTTTCAACATCCTCTCGATTTATTAATTTTGTCGTTTCAAATTAAGTATTTTTTCCAAATTAGCGAAAGTTGGTGCATCTTGCGAAGTCTTTTTTCTAACCGAGTTTCGAAGTGCCTTGATAGAATCCTCAAAAACATCTACCGAATTTGACAGATTCATACGCGCAACCTTCATGCGCATAATGCGCCCAAGCTCATCCTCACTGAATTTCTCATTTATATCAATTAATGATTCATCGCCGGAAAGACAAGCATTCTTTAAGTAGGAAAAAATGTTCTTATTTAATTCAGTGAAAAAATCATCCTCGCTGAGCATGTCTTTATCAATGGCAAGCTTTCTGTATTCGGGATACAGTAAGAGTAGCCCTAAAACATGCTCTTCGTTTTTTGCAGCGGCGGGTGCTTTAATATAATCGGGATTTACCTTATCCGAATATCCGATAGTATCCTGCTTGATTTTATCCGACTCTTCGCGCCTGCGTTTTTTAATTGCTGCGCCAACCATACGATCCACATCTTGCTTTATGCTTTTAGGATCCGCTGCCATCGCACCTGCTACAAGCTGAATGTAAACATCTCTTTCTGCCGAAGAATAAGTCTCGGAAACCAGTTTTTCAAGCTCGTGAAGCGCTTTGATTTTTTCTTGCGGAATATTCACGTCATATCTCGAAAGAATATTTTCCATGTTGTAATCAAATTTGGTTTTCGAGCCTTCTAAGAGTTTTTTGAAGCTTTCTGCCCCATTTGATTTGATATACTCATCAGGGTCCTTTGCTCCCGGAATTTTCAGTATAGTAACATCAAGTCCAACCTCTGAAAGCATTTTTATTGCTCTCATTGCCGCCTTCTGCCCCGCCTCGTCGGCATCATAACAAATTATAACCTTTTTGGTATAACGACTCATCATTCTCGCTTGCTCTGATGTAATGGCTGTACCGAGAGTTGCGACCGCATTGGTAAAGCCGGCAGAATGAAGTGCGATAACGTCCATATAGCCTTCGCATAATATAAGAGTTTCCTGCCCTGATAAGCGCGCAAAATTCAGCGCAAACAAGTTGCGGGATTTTTTGAACACGGGTGTATCCGATGAATTCTTATACTTCGGCTTTGAATCATCCATAACACGACCGCCGAAAGCAATAAGATTTCCCGCCACGTCAATAATAGGAAACATAACGCGGTTTCTAAACGCGTCGTAATACGTTCCTCTCTCACTTCTTCCGCAAAGGAAGCCCGCAACAAGCTCTTCATAGCTATAACCGAGAGAAAGCATATACTTTGAAAAAACATCAAAGCTATTAGGTGCGTATCCCAGACCAAAATGCTTTATAGTAGCAAGTGAAAGCTTGCGCACATTTACAAAATAGTCTAGCGCAGCTTTAGCATCCGGAGTATCCGCAAAGAGACATCTGTGAAAATATTTTCCCGCATCAACATTCATTTTAAGCATACGCGATCTGTCAAATTTGGGAACTGATGCATATTTATTGTTAAATTCCTCACGGACAACGGTTATTCCCGCTCTGTTAGCAAGAAATTCCACAGCATCCGGGTAATCTAAATTTTCCCTCTTGCGCACGAATGTAATTGCATCACCCCCGGCACCGCAGCCAAAACAATAAAAGCTATTATCCGCGGGATACACCGTAAAGGAAGGAGATTTTTCACTGTGAAAAGGGCACAAGCCTTTTAGATTCGAGCCGGCGCGCTTGAGTGAAACATAGCTACCGATAAGAGAAACTATATCGTTTCGCATAAGTACTAAGTCAATCGTTTCTTTACTTATCATTTTTTCTCCTCCTTTTTATATAATATACGACAATAATTCAGAAAACACTCCTGTATTTTCAAAAATTAAAAATCAAATTCTTCTTTAATTAAATTCACGCTTGATCTGGCGCTTGTAGCATCTGTTATCTTCTTTACAAGCAATTCAAGCGATGATTTTTTAATTCTTCCGGTTATTTTTATATCCGAGCCAAAATCGGAATCGTCCGTACGAAAATCAAGCTCCGAAAGTATCGAGCCTACCTTGCCGTAATCAGAATAATTTACCGACATACAAACCGTGGAATAAACAGCGTATTCTATTATTTGTGCATTTTCCAGCGCTCCAAGTGCCGCCGCGGTATACGCGCGAACCAAACCACCTGTTCCGAGAAGAGTGCCACCGAAATATCTAGTAACAACTAAAGCAACGTTCACACACTCATTTTTTCGTATTACGTCAAGAACGGGCAAACCCGCCGTTCCCTGCGGCTCTCTGTCGTCAGAAAATCTCATAATTGAGTTTTCTCGCAGTACATAGGCATATACGTGATGATTGGCATCGGGATATGTTTTTTTTACAGCTTCTATAAAGGAGATAGCTTCCTTTTCATCCGATACGGGTATTGCTTCGCCGATAAATTGTGACTTTCTGTCCTCGTATTCAAATTTTGCATACTGCTTAACTGTTATATATCCTTCGTAACTCACGATTATTCCTCCGATATATACTTCGATACAGCAGCCTTGCCTCTTTCGTCAAGTACGGAATAAAGGCCGATGCCCTCTTCGGTATATTCTACATTCTCAACAGAATAATTATCGTACAAAAAACTAAGCAGCGATTGCTCTGAATATGGAATCAAAAGCTTGACTTTTTTCTTAAAATTCAACATTGCGGACTCTATGGCGCAAAGCAATTCATCAAGTCCAAAACCTGTAGCGCCAGAAACGGCCACAGCGTTGTCAGCCGACGGATATGGTATTCTGCCTTCGATTAAGTCGCATTTATTAAAAACATTTATGACTACCTTATCCGATGCGCCAAGCTCATCGATTACTCCGCGAGTAACCTCTATATGCTCGTCAATTTCGGGGTCGGTAGCATCGGCAACAAGCAAAAGTATATCGGCATAACTAACCTCATCAAGCGTTGATTTGAACGCCTTTACCAAATGGTGTGGTAGCTTGCGAATAAATCCTACCGTATCGGTTAAAAGAACGTTCTCACCTGATGGAAGAGTAAGCTTGCGCGTGGTTGGGTCAAGGGTGGCAAACAGCTTATCCTCTGACAAAACTCCGGCACCTGTTAAAGCGTTAAGCAACGTGGATTTACCCGCGTTAGTATATCCCACAAGCGCAATTTTGATAAGTCCCGATTTATCTCGCTGGGCGCGCATAACTGCTCTGTTGCGCTCCATCTCACGAAGTCTTTCCTCAAGAGCAACTATTTTAGACTTCAAATGTCTTCTGTCGGTTTCAAGTTTGGTTTCTCCGGGGCCTCTCGTTCCTATTCCACCGCCGAGTCTTGACAGCTCAGTGCCTCGTCCCATAAGTCTTGGTGCAGAATATTTCAACTGAGCAAGCTCTACCTGAAGCTTACCTTCACCGCTTACCGCATGAAGCGCAAAAATATCAAGAATCAGCATACTGCGGTCTATTACCATGACCGACTCGCTGATATCATTTTCCAAATTTCTGATTTGAGCCGCGGTGAGCTCAAAGTCGAAAATTACAAGCTCGATCTCATTATTCCTGCAAAGCTCTGATATCTCTTTAACCTTACCGCTTCCGATACAGGTGCGAGGATCAAAGGATTCCTTCACCTGAAGGACTCTGGCAAAACTTTTCCCACCAGCAGTATCAAGCAAACGCTCAAGCTCATCAAGCGAGCGCTCACATTCTGGAACGTCAGCACCCCTGGCAGCAATTCCCACGAGTATTGCCCGACTTTTGATCAAATCTATATCTTCCATTACTCCTCCGAAACAAAAAGAGCGCAGGTAGCACCAACGCTCTTTTACTGTTGAATGATTACTTATTGTTAACCATTGCAAGACGCTTCTTAAACTTATCAAGACGTCCGCCTGCATCAACGAATTTCTGCTTACCGGTATAGAAAGGATGGCACTTAGAGCAGATTTCAACGTTCATATCACCCTTAACAGAGTGAGTGACAACAGTCTCGCCACAAGCGCACTTAATGGTAGCTTCCTTGTATTCGGGATGTAATCCAGCCTTCATTTTAACACCTCTTTACATAATAATCATTTTATTGCACTCCATTATAACATATATTTTTCTATTTTGCAATACTTTTTTGAAAAAAATCAAATCTTTTCTTCTATTTTTTTACGCAGCCTCGACATAATTTTTTTCTCAAGCCTGGAAATATAGCTCTGTGATATCCCAAGAGTATCTGCAACCTCCTTTTGCGTTAGCTCCACCCCGTTCAAGAGACCATATCTGAGTTCAACTATGACACGCTCTCTTGCAGATAAATCCGCCACCGCACCTCTGACGATTCTTCGCTCCTCGTCCTCCTCCATTTCTCTGGTAACAGTATCAGCCTCGCTTCCCAAAATATCAGATAGCAAAAGCTCGTTTCCGTCCCAATCAACACTCAATGGCTCGTCGATTGAAACCTCGCGCCTTTGTGATGACGTCTTTCTTATAAACATCAGTATCTCATTTTCGATACAGCGCGATGCATAAGTCGCGAGCTTTATATTTTTTTCAGCATTAAAGGTTGAAACAGCTTTCATAAGCCCTACCGTTCCTATTGATATCAGCTCCTCAATGTTTGCACCGGTATTTTCGAAGCGTTTTGCAATATAAGCAACCAGCCTTAAATTATGTTCTACAAGTACCGCCTTTGATTCATCGGTATCTATATGAGAAATCATTATCTCCTCTTCTTCTGCACTCAAAGGAGGCGGCAACGTATCTGTTCCATTTATATAATATATTTTATTTGGGAAAAGTCTGACATAAAACCGAGTATACCAGCACCTTATCCGCCTAACAAATGATTTAATCACAAGCATCGCCCACAACCCCCGCAGGTATTAATGCATAAAAGCCACCGTAATCTCCTCCCAGCTTATCAATAGCAACTGTAACAGAGATTTCGCACTCACACTCGCCCATCACAACCTTGACCGAATCAGCCTTTACTCCCGTGAGCACGTGTGTAGCTCCGCCACGAGAGACCGGAATCAGCCTTATTCTGCGCCTCACTTCTTTTTTCAAAAGATCCGGGTCTTTTAGATTGATTATATCTTCCATACCCAGCTCACGTGCTATTTTTTCTTTTATAAACAGTATTGGACGCATATCCATCGGATCAACAGCAAGATTTCCGCTATCTATAAATGCCTCGGTACGCACCTTGACATTCAGCCATGAAATTTCTATGTCGCATTTGCCGCCGCTCTCAATATTTGAAAAAAATGAAACGATCATTTTGAATACCCCAATCGATAAAAGTACTATTATAGAAAACAGAATAAGCTTTCTGTTCACCGGAACGCTTCCCTCAAGGGTGATAGACTCATATAGATATGTATCAAATAAATTCCAGGCGTAAGTAACCGCACCGCCAACCAAGGCTTCAAAAATAATAAATGAAAAGACGAACCGAAGTCTTCGCTGAAGAGAAACAGGCTTTAGTGCAAAAGCACCGGTAAAGACAAGGCCTAAAAACGATAGAATGATTTTAAGAAGAAATATCTCCGGTGACAGCACGGTTATAACCGCGACAAGTGCCCCGATAAGCGAAGAAATTATCAGTCTTTTAGGACTTGTCGGAACCTTGGAAAAAATAACGGCAAAATATACCGCAAGATAGTTTACCGTAAAATTTACCAGAAAATATACGTCTATGTATAAGGTTTGCATTTTCTTCTCCATTCGCCGAAGAGTCACTTGAATCGCAAGTAAAAACATTTTAGCACATAAAAAGAAAATAACTTGTCACAAAATGTAAGAAGAAAAAAATAAAAATAACTCCCGAAAAAGACAGTAGGTTGTGTCTTACTCGGGAGCTATAAAATTCAATATTCGACAGTCGGAAAATCAATATGTGATTTATCAAGATAAACCGTATTGTGAGCAATACGGGATTCCGTAACCTTTGCGAAATGGCCTCTCACGTTTGCGTGAGGAACGTACATTCCGCCGACAGAGGCTATATCTATTCTTATTTTCGCACCAAGCTTTGCGGTAAAGGCTATCGGCGGCGTTTCAATATCAAGGGTGACGGCGCTGCCGGGTATATACTCAGGATAAAAATGCGAAAGCGAGCTTATCGCCTCGGTAAGCGGATACGCATGCCCTTCCTCAACTAAATTGACGCACAGATAAAACGCCGTGTCCTCACAATCAGAGGAAACTGTCAGATGGTATTTAATCTTACCGAAGAAGGATTTTTCATCATTAAACTCTTCTGTAAGAAGCGACGTAATACCGAGTTGACTTTCCACATTATCCGACCTGTATAGCCCCTTGCTTTTGAAGAGTTCTGTCTTAATTTTCGGATCGTATGTGTAGCTTATTTCGGTTTGCTCAGGGCCTTTATCGGTCTTATTCAAAGGTATTTCGTAATAGGTAATTTCGTTTTTGGGATATTCACCGGAATACCATGCGTCAGCCCCTATCGAATAATAATTCACTTTGCCGCACTCCGCATACTTATAGGTACGGTTCTCTCTTATACTATTGAACCATTCCACGTCGTAATCGGACGGAAGATTGCCAGCATCGAGGCTTGGATATTCAAAGCGCGGATTCGTCTTAACGTCGTGGGCGTAAGGTCCGACGATGAACGAGGATTTTGCCTTTGTACTCCCGGGCAGTCTTTCCCACATTGAGAACATTCCGCCTATGTAAAAATCGTACCACCCCTCAACGAACAGCACGGGAAAGTCGATATTATCAACGACGTCGGTTCTGGGATCGCTTTGCCAAAAGTCGTTATACTCGTTATTTATCAGCATTTCGGTAAACTCGGGCAGGTCAAACCCAACGGCTCTCTTTGCAATATCAACGTATGGGCGACGATAAATTTCAGTAAAATCGGGATTTGGAAACTCCCGTTTTTTCATACTCATCCACCACTCGAAATTACAAAAATTATAATTACAGCCGTTGTTGTAATTCCTGAAATACATTCTGTCGGTCTGTATTTCAAGAAGCGCTCCCTTAACGTCGGTAGGCTTATCGGAAAGATAAAGAAGATGCACGGAAGAAAGATAGCTTCCGCCCTTGAGATAGATCTCGCCGTTATAAAAATCCAGAGCTCTGATGTATTCAAGAGTAGAAAGTCCGTCTTCTCTTTCATTTTTATAAGGTACACATACCCCCTCGCTCTCACCCGTTCCTCTGCAATGCTGAAAAACTATGGCGTACCCTGCTTTGATAAAGCGGTCGTTATTATAATCCTCCAAATTCAGCGGAACCTCTGACAGCGCTTTTGCGTAAGGGGATCTCATAAAAATTATCGGGCATTTATCAACGCCTGCGGGAACAACTGATCTGGTATATAGCTTAACACCATCAGGCATAACGATCAACTCTTCTCTGACTGAAACGTATGTATTTTCGGTAAACTTTAACATTTGGTTTTCTCCTGTAAAAAACTGCCCACATATAATGCAGGCAGTTAAAGCGGTTATTTAAGATCTGCCTCAATAGCGTCCGCCGCGCGTTCAAGGTAATCTCCCTCAAAGAGCTCGATCACTCCCTTGTCGCAAAGAGATGCAAGCGAGGGGTCTATGGGAAGCTGTGCCAAAACCTCGGTGTTGTGAGAAGAAGCAAGCTCTTCTATGTGGCTATCACCGTAAGGTTTTATCACCTTGCCACAATCAGGACATACGATATAACTGTAATTTTCAACAAGTCCAAGTACCTTAACATCCATAAGAGATGCCATGTTTACAGCCTTTTCTACAATCATGGAAACAAGCTCTTGGGGGCTGGAAACAATAATAATTCCGTCAAGAGGAAGACTCTGGAAAACAGTAAGAGGCACATCACCTGTTCCGGGAGGCATATCCACGAACATATAATCAACCTCGTTCCAGACAACGTCAGACCAAAACTGTTTTACCGTACCCGCAATTACGGGACCGCGCCATACAACAGGCTTAGTTTCATCGTCAACCAAAAGATTAACGCTCATAACCTCAATACCTGTTTTAGTTTTAGGAGGGAACATTCCAAGATCGGATCCTTCAACAGAACCACATTTCAATCCAAACGCCTTTGGAATTGAAGGACCTGTTATATCAGCGTCAAGTATCGCTGCTTTATACCCTCTTCTTTGCATTGTGACCGCAAGCATAGACGTCACAAGCGACTTTCCTACACCGCCCTTACCGCTGACAACTCCGATAACGTGCTTTACTCTGCTGGCCTTGTTAGACGGAGCAAGAAGCGATTCTTTGGAGCATTTTTCCTTACAGTTAGAGCAGTCATGAGAACATTCTGCCATTATTTTTCTCCTTTTTATTGCAAAACACTCAAATTGTATTAATTGTGATTTCTTCGTTTTCTACTCTTACAAACACGTCTGAAAGCTTTGTTTCATAGTTTGTAATAACAATTTCCGCCAGCTTATCCTCTACGTTCCTCTCAATAAATCTACGCATATTTCTGGCACCGAATTTCTCGGAATAGGATTTATCTGCTATATATGCAAGAACCGAATTATCGTAGATCAGATTAATTCCCTGTTCGCTCAAATGATCTTTAAGCTTACCGAGCATAATATCAGCTATTTTTTCAAAATCATTTTTGTCAAGATGACGGAAGGTTATGATTTCATCAACGCGATTTATAAATTCGGGGCGAAGGAATGATGACAAAGCTTTTTCCGTCTTATCCTTAGCCTTTGATTCTCTGTTTTCCGAAAATCCGCTGACCGACGAGGATTTTTCGCTTCCGGCATTTGTTGTCATAATAATGACAGCATTTTCGAAATTAACCTCTCGCCCCTGTGCATCGGTTATTCTTCCATCATCAAGAACCTGAAGAAGAATATTAAGCACATCAGGATGAGCCTTTTCAATTTCGTCAAAAAGAACTACGGAATAAGGACGGCGGCGAATTTTTTCAGTAAGCTGACCCGCCTCATCATAACCAACGTATCCGGGAGGCGCACCAACTATCTTGGAAACAGAGTGCTTCTCCATAAATTCAGACATATCGAGGCGGATAAGCGATTCGGGCTGCTTAAACAGGTCACGCGCAAGCACCTTAACAAGCTCAGTCTTACCAACACCCGTAGGGCCGGCAAATATCATAGAAACGGGACTGCGTCGATACGAAACACCGCTGCGGCGACGTCTGATAGCTCTAACAACCGCACTTACAGCCTCGTCCTGACCGATTATCTGGCGCTCTATTCTTTCCTTCAAGCCGTTAAGCTCCGTAATTTCACCTTCCGAAAGCTCGGAGGAAGGAATTCCCGTCCATATTTCGATTACCTTATATAAATCATTAGGTGTCAGCTCCAGTTCATCTGCGACAGGCGTTATTAT
>JAZOAA010000118.1:0-2152 GCA_045595265.1 Eubacteriales bacterium | reverse complement strand
ACGCCATTGAAGGAAACACTCTTTCCCTCGAGGAAACCATTGCTTTGGTAGAGTACGATGAAGTCCGTGCAGGCCACACCTACACCGAGTATCAGGAGGCGAAAAATCTGTTCCGCGCCATTCAAGAATCCATGCTTCCCTTCTCCCCCAAGCCCGTCACCGAAGAATGGATTCAAAAAAGCAACGGCATCATCCGCGGAACCGACGGCTCATACCGCACCATTCCTCTGCGCGTCGGTACGCAATTTGAGACGGTCTACTTCCCACCCGCGCCCGAACAGGTGCCTACGCTCATGCAAGCCTACCTGGAAAAGGTTAATTTTACCGCCGATACCTTTGCCGAGATCATCGAGCTGATCGTTCGCTCCCACCTGCATTTTGAGCGGATCCATCCCTTCTCCGATGGCAACGGGCGTACAGGTCGGATGATCCTGAATCAGCAGCTCATCAATCACGACCTACTTCCCATCACCATCCATAAGAACAGCGATTACCGCCAGGCTTTCAAGCGGTATGACAAGAACGGAGATATTTCGCTCATGGTTCACGTTGTACTGGACGGTGAACGTGAGGCCATTCAGCGGTTGAGGGATTTTCAGGAAAAAGCAACGAAAAATGTCTTTACACCTTGACCTATAAAAAATGAGATAGTCAATTCTACTCGTCCCCTTGGGACACCCGTAGTTATGGCTATCTCTTTTTTGTTCACACAATATTTACATTCTCCTCGCCCAAATTCCCCCTCCAAAATTGCCCTCTCACCCAAACTCAACCCCTCATACTAATCTCTCATTAAAACCTTGATTCTTTGAAAAAGATATGCTATAATAAAGACATCAAAAAGCGAGGAAAAAGTGATGTCAAAACCATATAAAATAACGGAAGAACAACAAAAAGAAATAGCGGAAGCGAGAAAAGAAAATAAGAATAAGAATGTTGAACGAAGATTGAAAGCCATCGCATTAAGAGCGGAGGGAAAGACATTGCGGGAAATAGGAGAGCAATGCGGATATCACCCGTCGTATATAAGCAACATATTATCGGCCTATAATAAAGGCGGTCTAGAAGCAATTATTGGAAATCATTATACAGGCAATCGTCGGAACATGTCGTATGAGGAAGAAGAGGTTCTTTTGGAACAATTTCGCAAACGAGCAGAAGCAGGCGAAATTGTGGAGGTTAGTGAAATAAAGGCAGCCTACGAGGCAGCCTTGGGAAGACGTATTGAGTCGCGCAGCTTGATTTATTACATTTTACGTCGCCACGGCTGGAGAAAAGTTATGCCCCGTAGCCGGCATCCCAAGAAAGCAAGCGAAGAGGAGGTCGACTCCTCAAAAAAATTAAATCTCTCGTCGCCCGAAAAATAAATGTCGCAGGTGACAAAAAGGTACGTCTCATGTTTCAGGATGAGGCGGGTTTTGGGCGCATCAACAAGCCCAAATATTGTTGGTGCCAAAAGGGATTTCGTCCCTGCGTACCATGCCACCATATTCGGGAATACCGATATGCTTATGGAGCTGTGGAGCCCCTTACGGGAGAGTCCTTCTTTTTGGTGTTGCCGTATAGCAATACGGATTGTATGAATGTCTTTCTTGAACACCTTTCAAAGGAATTTCCGAATGATCTGATTATTCTTGTTTGTGACGGTGCCGCGTGGCACAAGTCACATTCTCTTGTTGTACCCTCGAATATCGAATTGTTTTTCCTTCCGCCCGCTACGCCCGAAATGAACCCCATTGAGCAGATCTGGAAGGAAATCCGTAAGCGTGGTTTTCGCAACGAGGTTTTCTCTACGCTTGAAAAGGTAATTGATCGTCTTTGTGATACAATCTGTTCTTTGACACAACAAACGATTTCTTCGATCACTAAACGGAGATGGATAATTCAATGTTTTAATTAGAGAACAGTATAAACAATCAAATATTAAGTAAATAAAGGCAAAAAATATCGAGTGTTCCTAACATCAGTTATGAACACTCGATATGGTCTGAGTGACAAGACTTGAACTTGCGGCCTCTACCACCCCAAGGTAGCGCGCTACCAGCTGCGCCACACCCAGATCTTTGCGACTTGATAATTATATCACATCAAGCCGCAGAAGTCAAGAGTATTTTTTGTTTTTTTTCTGATTTTCTTTTTTTTGTTTCTTTTT
>JAZOAA010000117.1:0-15673 GCA_045595265.1 Eubacteriales bacterium | reverse complement strand
AATCATTTCTCATCATACGAAATGATTTATTCAGAAAGCAAGGATTGTGTTGAAATAATAAATCCATTTAGAAATGACAACATTATTGTTGATTATATTCCTGAAGATGAATTTACTCCTTATATTTGTCAATTTTCATTTCAACATAGACATTACGAAAATGAAGAAGATGTTGTAGAATATATAAGTGAAATAATAAACCAAAATGTATATGCGATTGAGTTCTTTAAAGATGGCAAAAACCGTTTTGGTGGAGATATAACGACTCATGAATTGAGTGAATTGTCTTACGAGTTTTTGGAGCAACGCAGTGGATATTATGGTTCAACCAAGTTGAAGGATGTTGTAGATTCGTTTAAGGTTAGAGGCTGGAATCCCTGCAATGATTTTGATGCAACATTTGTCTATGATGACAACGGAGATATCACTATTGTGAAAACAAATTATAAATAATACAAAATACTTCATGTTGATTGTTTCGGCGAAGCCATGGAAATCTTGAAAAACAAATAAAACCCTTCCCGAAGACAGCGGAGGGCTAATAAAATAAGGCGGTTTGAAGCTTCAAACCGCCTATTTTTGTAAACTAATATAGTCAAAACATCACTTTATGTACTCAGGAGCAGTGGGCTTACCCGTTTCGCAGGACTTGAGAATTGCCTCGCATACTGCAACGGTATTAGCGCCCTCGGCGGCGGTAATTTCTACGGGAAGGTCACCGAGAATTATGTCGCACATATCCTTGATTTCGCCCGTTGCGTTGTGGTGATTGATGTCAACGGGGAAGGGCTTTGCGGGATATTTCTCGTGTCCGTTATCGTCAAGCTCGCCCATTTCGTAGAGTGTGATCTCGGGGGAGCGGTTGTCGCAGATGATAGTACCCTTCGTGCCGTAGATAACCGTTCTCATAGTGTAATATCTCTTGCAGCCGATAGAGCAGAACACCTTGCCCATAACGTTGTTTTCAAACTTGAGAATAGATATCGTTGCATCGTCGCAGGGCTTGTCGAGAAGGCACTTGTGGTTGGAATAAGCCATAACCTCGATAGGATCGCCCGCAAGCCAACGGATAAGGTCAACTGCGTGACAGCCGCCGCCGGTTATAGCGGGACGCAGATTTACGGTATCCCATCTCCAGGGAGAAACAATGTGTGCGTAGTCATGTGCGTATTCCGACTCGATGAAGAATATTTCGCCTATTCTTCCTTCGTCAATCAGCTCCTTTGCCTTAATGAATCCGGGTGTTTTACGGCATATCTGTCCTACCATAAATTTCCCCTTCGCCGCCTTTGCCGCAGCATCGATAGCACGGCAGTCCTCCATAGTAAGCGCAAGAGGCTTCTCGCACAGAACGTGGTATCCCGCCTCAAGCGCCGCAACGCACTGCTCTCTGTGTATCTGGTCGGGAGTGCAGAGAACTATGCAGTCAAAGCCGCCCTCGCGCAGCATTTCATAATAATCGGTGTAGTATTTATCAAGACCGGCCTCTTTAGATACAGCCTTTGCTACGTTTTCGTCAATGTCGCAGAACGCTGTGAGAATAGCCTCTGGTATTTCGTCAATTCCTTTGATATGAGCCTTGCCCATTCCGCCGCCAACGACGGCAAATCTGACCTGTTTTGTTTCCATTTTTTTATGCCTTTCTTTCGCTTGAAATTATATTTTTCGAAAAAAACGTGATTTCTCTTCCATTTTCCTCTTTCTTGTGCTATAATTCATTATGTAAAAATTTTATCACATTTTAACTTTGGTGTAAATGGCACTTTGTTGGTTGTTTTCGTCAAAATGTTTGTTAGGCAAAATTTCTCAAACAAAATCACGGAAATTCAACTTTAGAATGGAGACGGATATGATTTACGAAAATTCGAAAAAATACGCAGGAGCAGAGCCGCATCTTTTCTGGTGCGCTTACGATGAGTATATAGAGCCGGGCAGGTCTTACGGACCTCTTGTGCGTAATTCGTTTTGCGTAGAGTGCATAATTTCGGGCGCAGGCTCTGTTAATATAAACGATAAGATATTTCCGCTTCGCAAGGGTGATTGCTATGTTTCGATGCCGGGGCAGAGGCTTGTTTATTCGTCTGACAGGCTGGAGTCGCGCAAGGGTGCTTTCTGCCTAATAGCAGGGCATAGGATTGGGCAGATACTAGCGCAGGCAGGCATAAATGAAAAAAATCCCTACGTCCCGCGAGAAGCCTTCGACGAGGTGTTTGACTGTATCCGCCGACTTATAGAAATGAACGGTGAGAACGATGGCGGCGCCGAGCTTCGCCGTACGGGAGCTATTTACGAGCTGCTGGGTGCGATTATGAGAAGTAGGCCGTCACCTGATAAAAATGCATGGCTTCAGCGTGCGCTTGGAATGTTTGAGGCTGAGTATCATACGGATATAACCGTTGCCTCGGTTGCGGCAACCGTCGGATTTGAGCGATGCTATTTTTCCTCTATATTCAAGGAATACACTGGATTGACACCGCATAAATATCTCACCTCGCTCCGTATTGCAAAGGCGTGCGAGCTGTTTGCCAAATCGTCTCTATCCGTTGCGGAGATAGCGGAAAGTGTCGGCATAGACTCGAGCAATTTTGCAAGAGTTTTCAAAGCGGAGATGGGTATCAGCCCTGTAAAGTACAGAGAATATCTGAAAAGAGGAAAATAAAGGCAATATGTAAAAAAGCTCTTGCATATTTTATAAAAATATGCTATTATATTCTCTATAATCCCCAGGAGAATCGCGATGTATAAAATAGTAACTAAAAAAATCTTAAATCCCACCGTTACGATGATGGAAATTGAAGCGCCCCTTGTTGCAAACAAGGCAAAGGCGGGGCAGTTTATAATTCTTCGTGTCGATGATGAAGGAGAGCGTATTCCGCTTACTGTCGCCGGCTATGACAGGGAGCGCGGTACTGTAAAAATTATATTTCAGATAGTGGGCGCAACCACCGCAAAGCTTAATGCAAAGTGTGAAGGCGACTTCATAGAGGACTTTGTAGGTCCTCTCGGTAAGCCCACCGAGCTTGACGGTCTTTCTGACGTTTGCATCGTCGGGGGCGGCGTCGGCTGTGCTATTGCGCTCCCTGTTGCCGAGGCACTTCGCGCTATGGGCGCTCGCGTGACGTCGGTTATCGGATTCAGAAACCGCGACCTCGTTATCCTTGAGGACGAGTTCCGCGCCTGCTCCGACGATCTTTTCGTTATGACAGATGACGGCTCGTACGGCAGAGAGGGTAACGTGTGCGTTCCGCTTAACGAGATGTTTGCCGATGGCAGAAAATTCGATAAGGTCATCACCATAGGTCCGCTTATTATGATGAAATTCGTCGTAGAAGCAACCCGTAAAACAGAAATTCCCTGTGACGTTTCCATGAACCCTATCATGATAGACGGTACGGGCATGTGCGGCGGCTGCCGCCTTACGCTTGTGCAGGACGGTAAGCGCGTCGTAAAGTTTGCATGCGTTGACGGCCCCGACTTTAACGGCTACGAGGTCGATTTTGACGAGGCTATGTCAAGAGGCAGAATGTATACGGGCTTTGAGCGCCATGCCTACGAGTCCGCGTGCAATCTCTTGAACAAGGAGGTAAAGTGAAATGGCTAATATGTCACCGAAGAAAAATCCGATGCCAACTCAGGACCCCGCCGTCAGAGCGCATAATTTCTCCGAGGTTGCCCTCGGCTACACCGGACAGATGGCGATAGACGAGGCTCTTCGTTGCCTTAACTGTAAAAATATGCCCTGCGTCAGCGGCTGTCCCGTAAATATACATATCCCGGAATTTATAGGCAAAATAAAGGAAGGCGACTTTGAGGCGGCTTACCAAATTATTTCGAAATCATCAAGCCTTCCGGCAGTTTGCGGAAGAGTCTGTCCCCAGGAAACCCAGTGCGAGTCAAAATGTGTCAGAGGTATAAAGGGCGAGAGCGTCGGAATAGGCAGACTCGAGCGCTTCGTTGCCGATTGGCATAATGCCCATAGTGATAAGGCTCCCGAATGTGCAGAGAAAAACGGCCATAAGGTTGCTATTGTCGGCTCGGGTCCTTCCGGTCTTACTTGTGCCGGCGACCTTGCAAGGCTCGGCTATGATGTAACCGTTTTCGAGGCTCTTCACACAGCGGGCGGTGTTCTTGTTTACGGTATTCCCGAGTTCCGTCTGCCCAAGAGTATAGTGAAAAAAGAGGTGGACAATCTTATAGCGATGGGTGTCGAGATGAGACCCAACGTCGTTATAGGAAGAACACTCACCGTATCGGAGCTTTTTGATATGGGATATGAGGCAGTATTCATCGGCTCGGGCGCGGGACTTCCAAGATTTATGGGTATTCCGGGCGAGGCTTATAAGGGTGTCTATTCCGCAAACGAATTTCTCACTCGCTCAAATCTTATGAAGGCATATAAGGACGACAGCGCGACCCCGATTATGAAGGGCGGCAGAGTTGCAGTTGTCGGAGGCGGCAACGTCGCAATGGACGCGGCGAGAACCGCGCTGAGACTCGGCGCAGAGAAGGTGTATATAGTTTACCGTCGTTCTATGGACGAGCTTCCCGCAAGAGCTGAGGAGGTCGAGCACGCAGAGGAGGAGGGAATAGAGTTCCGCCTTCTTACTAATCCCACCGAGATTTTAGGCTATAAAAACCCTGATAATCCAAGGGACGAGCGCAACGGCTTCGTAACCGGAATCAAGTGTATCAGAATGGAGCTTGGCGAGCCTGACGAGCGCGGCAGACGTCGTCCCGTCGAAGTGCCGGGCAGCGAATTTACCCTTGATGTAGATGCGGTTGTAATGTCTATCGGAACTTCACCAAACCCGCTGATAAAGTCTACCACAGAGGGCCTTGACGTAAATTCTCACGGCGGTATAATAGTCGATGAGGGAGGTATGACCACAAGGGTCGGAGTCTTTGCCGGAGGCGATGCCGTAACCGGTGCCGCAACGGTAATTTCCGCAATGGGCGCAGGTAAGGTCGCGGCAGCATCTATCGACGGGTATATAAGGTCGAAAAGCGCTAATTAATATTATTGTAGAAAAGCGGGCTTGAAGCAAATATCAGGCTCGCTTTTTTTGTGGACTTTTTTACTTTTTGCACAGTTTTTGGTGGATTATTTTACTGAATTGGTGCAAAGGTGTTGACAACCCACTCTTAATTTTGTATCATAAATTCAGAACGGCATCCTTAAGGAAATGCCGAAACCTAAAAATAAACGAGGACAGAAAAATGAGTGAAAAAAAGGTTAAGTTTGCCGTAGTCGGTGTCAGAGGACTCGGTAATTCACACGTTCTTGCTATTAGAAAGACCCCCGAGGCAGAGCTTGTTGCAATCTGCGATAACAACGAGGAGATAGCGAAGAAGAGAGCCGGCGAGTATGGACTTGATAAGTATTATACCGACTTTTACGAGATGATAAAGGACGGAGGCTTTGACTGTATAATCCTTGCAACTCCCGACCAGGTACACAGAGAGCATGCAGTTGCGGGTCTTGAGGCAGGCTATCACGTCCTCTGTGAGAAGCCCCTCGCGCTTAATATGGAGGACTGCGAGGCAATAGTCGCGGCAGAGAAGAAGTGCGGTAAGAAGTTTATGACAGGTCAGGTCTGCCGTAAGGCTCCCGGCTTCATTAAGGCAAAGGAGCTTGTTGACGCAGGCGAGATTGGCGAGCTTACCTTCGTTGAGTCCGAGTATGCACACGATTATTCTTTCTTTAAGGCTGCATGGCGTCTCGACCCTGTAAATCTCCGTCACGGTATCATCGGCGGCGGCTGTCACGCAATCGACCTTCTGCGCTGGATTGCAGGTAACCCCGAGAGAGTTATGGCGCTTGCTAATAAGAAGGCAAATCCCGAGTGGCCCGTTGACGAGAACAACATCGCTATAATGCAGTTCCCGAACGGCGTTATAGGCAAGATATTCTGCGGTATCGCAGTAAAGCGTAACTACACGATGCGTACCTGCATCTACGGTACTAAGGGTACTATCATCTGCGACAATACCTCTCCCGAGATAACCCTCTTCCGTCACGCTGTAACCGACAACGGACTTCACCTCTATCCCGATAAGAAGATTCCCGTTGATATAAACAACCATAACCTTGCAGCAGAGGTAGCCGATATGTGCGACGCTATCCTTAACGACAAGGTTATAACCTGTAACTCCGTCGAGGGCTCGAATACCGTTGCCGTAGCTCTTGCGGCAGTTAAGTCTGCATCTCTTAACGGCGAGCCGGTAGTACCCCCTTACGTAGAAGCGTAAAGTCAAACATAATAACCTTTCCCGAGGGCAAAATGCCCTCGGATTTTTTTTAAGCCTTCCCCAAGATAGGGGAAGGGGGACCGCTTGTGGTGGATGAGGATGACATGCGGATCTTTCGTTTTTTTGTATACTTTGCACAAAATATGAACGTATTTTTTGTTTTTGTAAAAATCAACGCACAAACGCCCAAAAATGAGTCATTCGCTGAAAAAAGTTACCAAAAAGTCCAAAAAAATGTAAAAAACAGTTAAAAAGTCCACCTTTTTTTGTAAGTCAGTTGAAAAGTGCATTTACTTTTTGACCTATATGGTGCTATAATTAATGTGCGAGGGGAAAACAAGCGAAAAACCCCTCACAAAACGAAAACAAAAAACTGCCCCATGGGGCAACTTCTTTCCCCGGAAAGAAGTTGCCCAAAGACAAAACATCAGTATACAATACAATTCTATCCCGTTTGTCAAAAAACAATTTAGTTATCTATAAGCAACTGCGCTTTTGGATATAAAAAAACAAAAAACAAAATTTGAATTTCTGAAAAAAGAAATTCGGAAAGGATTTACGTATGAGGTTGAAAGACACTTACGAAGAAGCAAAAATCGAAATTCTATCGTTCGAGTGTCCCGACATTATTACTTCCTCCGGCGACTTTGACACCGGTGGAGATAATGGCGGCGCTTGGACACCAATGGGTTGGTGAAACAAAAGTCCAATCAATCTAAACTAAAGAAAGGTGAAAAAAATGAAAACCAAACTTACTAAGATCTTCCTCTTAACTCTCACTCTTGCTATGGTTATCGGTATGGCAGTAGGCTTTACCGCGTCCGCAGAGGGTGAGGCGGCAGCAGAATCTGTTGCCATCGTTTCGCAAAAAATCGACTATGCAGGAACGACACATCTCTACTTTGCAGTAAAGTATGAGAACGTACAAAATCCCGAAAAGATAGCTCTCAACGTTTCATACGTAGATAGCGAAGGAAATGCAAAAGAGGTAACTATCACCGAGAGCGAAGCAGTTACTCTCAAGGATAGCACAGGAAACGACGTTGCTTGCCGCGCCTTCATGACTCCCGGCGTTGATGCAAAGAGCTTTACTCACAAGTTCGTAGCACAGGCGGTTACCGAAGCAGGCACCGAAAGCGCAGAAAAGACATATAGCGTAACCGAATATTGCCTCGAGTGGCTCACCTACATAGCAACTCAGGCAGAGCCTACCGCAGAGCAGCTTAAAATCAAGGATGCATGTGAGGCAACTCTCGCATACGGTACAAAGATTCAGGCACTCCTCGGCTACTATCCCGCAGAAAATGTAAACGACTATCCTGAAAACTACGTTTACGTAAAGGGTACTGACGGCGTTAAGGTAAACGGCGCTGACTCCGCTTGTGTTATAAACGGTACTGAAATCGCTCTCTCTTACGCGGGAAGCGAAACCCGTCTTGGCTGGGAGGTAGCAGACCTTGAAGGTAACGAAATCACCGTAACCGACGATAAATTCTCCGCAACCGCAAGCTGCATCGCAGGCCCCGAGCTTACCGATGCAACAGGTGAGTATTTCCTTGCTAAGCAGGCTGGTACTGTAACGGGTAGCACTTGGGATTATGATACTCTCACGACTGTTTCATCTGACAACATCGGCAGCGCAGCGAATGGTTCTATCACTATTTCCGACGGCTCCTTGTACCTTGATGACGGTGATCAGGAAAACGCGGCTATGTATGTTAAGTTCTATAACGGAACCGTAGCAGCTTGTACAATCTTCGAGTTTGATTTCAAGCTTGCTCAGTCGTACGGAAGTTGGCCTATCCAGCTAAAAATCGCTAATATTCAGTACACGATTTACTATACGACGAACTATGATTCCTCTTACGGCACAGGACACAAACTTTGTATATTGGCAAACGGCGTTTACGTTCCTCTTGGATTTGCGACAAACGAGTGGGGAACACTGAGATTTGAGCATTATTATGATGAGCAGGTTCTTAAAGTGTTCGTGAACAACAAATTCTTGGTTGATATAACTACATCCACAGGTTCAACTAAGCAATCCAACATTATATATCTTACCACCAACGAGCGTAATACGGGTTCTAACGCAGACCTTTATCTTGATAATATTTACGTAGGTAATATTGATAAGGAGTTTGTCGCAGGCGACCCTAACGCAACCCCCGCAGAATAATATTTTCAGAATTTAATTAATTCAAAAACCGGCAATTTTGTTTGCGCGGGTCTTTACCCGAGGCCCGCGCATATTTTAACCTTAAAACACACTTTTCATAACAATTATTTACATAAACGCACTTAAATTTGAAATCAACCGCCCCGGCGGATTACATAAATAAAAACAAGCAAAAAACTATAAACACGAGGAAAAAACCATGAACACTGCAAAATTAACGAAGGAAGAATACCTTGCACCGAAGTGGCGTGCACTCGAGGAGCATTTTAACTCCCGCGGTACTGACGGAGCTGCCGTTGTCGAGGGCTTCCGCGAGTTATATAAGCTCTATTCAGACGAGCTTCCCGTATGGCTTGCAAAGCTCTATGACCACAAGACGGGCGGATTTTATTACTCCAATTCCGCAAGGGATAACGAGCCGTTCCTCCCCGATATTGAGAGCACGAATCAGGCGCTCAACCTAATGATGAACTCGGGCATGATGGCAAGCTGTGACGAGCTTCCCGAGTCTATGCGTAAGAAGCTCTCCGCCTTTGTTTGCAGTCTTCAGGATAAGGACGACGGATACATATACCATCCCCAGTGGGGAAAGGATATTTCCAACTCCCGCAGAGGCAGAGATGCTATGTGGGCAGACGATATGGCGAGAAAGCTTAATTTCACTCTCCCATACCCCACCGCGAGCCAGCGCCTTGCCGCACTTGCAAAGGCTGATAAAGATGAAAAAAAGGAGCAGGCGGCACTCCTGCCCGAGCACCTTACCTCAAAGGAAAACTTTGTAAAGTACCTTGAGAGCTTCGACTGGGTAAACAACTCCTACTACGCGGGCAATATGATAGCCGCGCAGGGCAGACAGATTATAGCGGCAGGTCTTGCCGAAACTTGTGCCGAGTATCTCAATAAATATCAGAATGAGACGACAGGCTACTGGAGCGATAAGCCCGATATGCACACGGGCGTAAACGGTTTTCTTAAAATTACCGCCTTCTACATTGATGCCAAGCTCCCGATAAATATGGCAGAGCGCGCCGCACTCACTACGATAGAGTGTACGAAGTCCGACGAGGTAGGAACAACCGTCTGCCACCTCTATAACTGCTGGTACGCTCTTCAGAATATAATAGTATCTCTTCGCCGTACGGGCGATAATGAGACCGCAGACAAAATAATGAAGCTCATGCTTGAAAACGCTCCTGCATCTGTCGGTGCGGCAAGAAAAAAGACCGAGGTATTCAGAAAGGCAGACGGCGCATTCTCCTACCACAGAGCCTGCTCCTCCTTCAAGTCACAGGAGGCGTGGGTATGCCTTAAGGATATGCCAGAGAGCGACGTAAACGCATCTGTGCTCTGTACCTCGGGACTCACCAGAAATATTTATAGGGCGCTGGGAGCTTCCGAATATTACGTGCCGATATACACCTACCACGACCTTGAGCGCTTCATAGATGCGCTGAATATTCCCGATGAGGATAAATAAATCCTTCTGAAATAAGTTGAAGAAAGGAAAAGTATATGAAAAAATTACTAACACTCATAGCACTTCTCGTAACGAGTATCGCACTCCTTTGCGCTTGCACTCCCGACACACAGGACAAAGATCCGATAAATGCGGACGGTATCTTCTGGGCGGAGGGTTCAGAGCTGTATCTCGTTATTGAGCAGTCGGACGAAAATACGGTTGACAATGAAGCAAACAGTGTTGCAAATACCTTAAGCAGACTTGTTTTTAACCGTATCGGAATATCCCCGAAAACGACAACCACGCTTCTTAAAACTCCCGGTGAGCACGAGATAGTTATCGGACGTGCTGACAGAGCGGTTTCTGATATCGCTTACCGTAATCTTGACCATTACGTAGACGAGGGCAAGGACGGCTACATAATCTACTCTGACGGAACGTCCGTTGCCATAGCGTATAGCTGTGATGACGTTATAGATATGGCACTTGAAGCCTTCGTCCAGCGCGTTATGAACGTAAAGGGCGGTAAGATAGTTCTCGAGGAGGGCATTCTTGCACAAAACCTCTTTAATATTAATGACTATTACGACGAGCAGGACACCCTTTATAGAGAAAAGCAGTGGGAAGAGCTGGAAGCCTACGTAAACGATAAGGGCTACGACGGTGCGTCTACCGTCAACGCTTTCAAAAAGCTCTATTCGCTCTATTCAGATAAAGCGTATATCTGGCTTGCAAACCTCTACGATCCCGTAACAGGCGGATTTTACTATTCCGTTTCGGCAAGAGATACTATATCCTTCGCCCCCGACCTTGAGAGCACGCGCCAGGCGCTCGATTTCCTCGCGTATTCGGGAATGGTGTCAGCGGACAGCGACCTTCGCGAGAAATTACCTCAGGAAATGAGAGATAACATCGTCGCTTGGGTTCAGTCTATGCAGAGCCCGACGGATAAGAAGTATTATCATCCCCAGTGGGAAAATTACGAATACTCCGACGAGCGTCTTGGACGTGACGTTACTAACGCAAGAAGAATCTTAAGCATCTTCGGTGCAAAGCCTATGTATGCGTCGGTAAGCTCGGGTGCTACGGCGGCATCTCTTCTTACGTCAAGCCTCGGTCAGTCGAGAGTCTTTGCGGTATCTAAGGTCGTGCCTACCGCATCGGGACATCTTGCAAACAAGGAAGAGTTTATCAAGTATCTGAACAAGCAGGACTGGAATGACTCCTATACCTCCGGTAACAGAATTGCCGCACAGTTCACCCTTATAAAAGAAGCAGGACTTGCCGATGTCTGCCTTGATTTCTTCGACAGTATTCAGAATAAGGAAACGGGAATGTGGTCGCCTAACAGAGACGACGACGCGGTAAACGGATTCCTTAAGATTTCCGCCTGCTATGCTGAGGCGGGAAGAATAATCAAGCATTCTAAAGAAGCAGCCGACACCTGTATCGCGGTTCTTGAATCAAAGGAAGACCCGCATACTGTATGCTGGGTTTACAACGTTTGGTATTCTCTCGGTAATATTATCGGACTCTTAAAATCCGAGAAGGCAGGCGCAACGGACGAAACACGCGCTCTTGCCGCAGAAATCCAAGGCGAGCTTCGCGAAAATGCCGCAAAGTATATTCTGATAGCGGCAGAGAAATACGCTCCTTTCTTAAAGGGTGACGGCTCGTTCTCCTTTGGCCCTGATTTCTCTTCTGAAATGTCGCAGGGTATGCCCGTATGTGTTTCCAGAATGAGAGAGGGCGACGTAAACGCAACCTATATTTCTATAATTTCCGTTCCTGCGAGAATTTTTGCAGCCCTTGGTTACACCGAAGCCGAGGTTAACATTTGTTCTCCCTACGACTTTGAGAAGTTCCTTGACGAGCTTGATAAAATGGAGCCTAATATTAAGACAAACACCGAGTATGGCGGCTCTATAAAGTTTAACGGTGATACTCTCGATGGCCTGTTCCACAGCGTAGACTATACCGAGCTTGATACCGAGCCTGACGGTGTTGTTGATAAAGGCTATGCCTATGCCTATATCGATACCGAGGAAGTTAACGGAGAAGCAAACCAATTCATAACCTTCGGTAAGACCACACAGACTATTCTTGAGAACGGCACCAAGGCCGAGTCGAAGCTTAACTTCCGTACTCTTGAGGGCGGAGGCTCGAGATATATCTACGAGATGCGCGTCCGCTTCAACGGCGGTGACACCGTTCCCGCAGGAAGCTGGCACACAAAGTTCTCAATGTACAACAATAGTGGCAGATTCTGGTATATGCTCGCTTATACCAACAGCAAGGGACAGCTCTGCCTTGACGGTGTCAGCGACCCTCTTGCAGTGCTTGATGCAGGTAAGTGGTACACTCTGAGATTTGAATACTACACCGACTCGGCAGTAGCAGATGCCGACAAGGTATGTATGGTATACCTTGACGGTAAGTATATCGGTGACGGCGGAACGTCAGGCTCTGCTGGTAAAGACACAGCACTTGCAAGATGTATGATGGAGTACCGTTGCGAGTCCGAAAATCTCTCCTGGTCGCTTGATGACGTCTGTACGACGACAGACGAGGTTGCGTATATTGCGCCTCCTCCTCCCGATTTTGGCGACGCAACGGGTAAATATTACACCGATGCGGCTCTTAAGAAGAATACCACCCGTTATGACTTTGACTCCGAGGAGGTTAAGCTCCCCGCACTCAGCAACAATAACGGCTCGGCTTACACCGAGCTTATAACGGAGCAAAGCGAGGACGGAAAAGTCGCGGATAAATACTACCGCTTCGGCAAGGTTCTTGATTTTGCTGATAAGAAGGAGGACTGCATTACCTTCGTGCAGGCTCTGACGGACGCATTCTGGAAATTCAATCTCGGAAAGGCGAGTGTAGTTGAGTTTGACTTAAGGTATTCCGATATTACGGCATCCACGCCTATGAAGTGGAGATACGGTAAGGACATCACTGTTTCCAAGAGCGGCGATTCTCTTACACTTTCGTATAAATACGGAGATAAGACGACGTCCGTTGCACTTAACACCACGCCTGATACGTGGAACAATATCCGCCTTGAGCAGTATTGGTATAAGACTAATGCCGCAGGTATTACCTACTCTATGGTTAAGGTATACGTTAACGGCATTTATAAGGGCGAGTTTAAGACCGACTATAACAGTGCTACGGATAAGTTTATGATGTACCTGCTCGGCTCTGAAACCGAGGCACATCTTGATATTGATAATCTTATCTTTACTCACGTTAATAAGGCGTACGTTGAGGGCGACCCCGATAAGCCCGAAGAGAACTTCGGTGTGGCTGATGACGTATATAAGCCCGAGTCCGAGATTATGGGAGTCAAGGGCGGTGCTGACGGCATAGTAGTCATTATGCATGACGACGGAGATATTGATTCTGCAAACCTTCTTGATTACCTTTACAGAAAGTACGGACTCAAGGGCGACGTTGCAATGTACGTTGATGCGCTCTACACCTCCGGCTCACCTAGCGTAAATAAGGTAAACGCATGGAAAAAGCTTATAAATACAGGCAGATGGAACGTCACCAACCACTCCTACACTCACACCTGGTGGGGTCTTGACGGTGCTGACGGTACGGCAGAGAAGGCAGAGAAGGAGGTACTTACCTCACAGGAAATTCTCCGTAATCTCTTCCCCTCGCAGCGCGTACTGACGTTTGCATATCCCGGCTTTTCCTCGGCTATGTCCTCCGGCGGATATACCAAGGAACAGATGTATAAGGCAGTAGAGCAGCTTATCAAGGAGAATTACATCGGTGCCAGAGATTACGAGGACAGAACAAATACCCTCGGTGAAATAAACTGGATCGACATAAGCTCCTGCTCTATCGGTGAGAGCTGGGCAGGCTCGGCACTTAACGATATTGCCGAGGCGGCAGGCGGTAAGCTTGCGGTAATCTTCGCGCACAGAGTAGTTGAAACTGCCGAAGAGGCAACCGCCGACACTCAGGCAACAACTCTTGCTAAAATGGACCAAATCTGTGCCGCAATTGCCGAGAACGTCGAGTCAGGCAAGGTATGGAACGCATTCCTTGAGGAAGCGATACTCTATCTGCGCGAGGCAGAGGTGGCTGTGGCAAGCGTTAGCGGAGATGCAAAATCCGTAACGGTTACTCTCACCGACTCGTTAGAGGACGATATATATAATTATCCTCTTACAGTAAGAATAACCGCACCTGCATCATGGAGTGCGGTTCAGATAACCCAGGGCGACAGAATAAGCTATGCTTATACCTATAACCATGGTGAAAAGCGAGTATTCGATGCCGAGATAGTTCCCGACGGCGGTGAGGCAATTATAGTTCCTATACTTAAAGCAGACGTTCCCTCGGTTAAGCCCACCCTTCCTAACGAGGAGCTTATAGACGTTGAGTTTACCGTAGGCGACGGAGTAGGTAAATATTATATAGACCCAAGCTATCATGGCGACAGATACGACTATGACAGTACCGTTACCGAATTGCCAAAGCATGAGACAAACGGCGGTGCATACCTTACAATCAAGGGCGGCTCGCTCTACTTTAAGAATAAGTCGGATACTAACGAGGATTCCATAAGATTTAATTACGCTCTGACTAACGAGCATAAGGGTTATGCGACAAAGCAGACCGTTATGGAATTTGACTTCAAGTTCGGTAACGTAATCGCTACAACTCCCTTCAAGCTCCGCGTCGGCGGAAACGATTATGCATTAACTATGGTTAAGGGGTATCTCAGTATCGGCTCTGTCAGCCTCGGACTTGCTCCGGGCGTATGGAACAACGTTCGCCTTGAGAGCTACGCTTTGGCAGACGCTACCTATCTTAAGATATTCGTAAATGACGTTTTGAGATATGATGCTAAATGCGCAGCTGCCGACACTCCCGAAAAGATGTGTCTGTACTTAATGTCAGCAGAGAAGAGCGATAGCGCGTACGTGCGTATGGATAACCTCTTCTTTGGCAGATACGACGTAGCGTATACTAAGGAAACTCCCGAGGTCTTTGATCCCGAGACGGCTGTTACCGACGACGCTACGGGCGACTACTACACCAATGCAGAAATAACCGACGGAACGAGAGTTGATTATGACAAGAGCGATGCGACACCCACAGTAAGCGGTTCGGATATTCCTTACGTTAAGGCAGGCTCGCTCGAGTTTGCAAGAGGCGATAGAGAAACCTACGCTGACTCGTATATTCAGTATAACGTAAAATCCTTCACGGGAATAGAAACACCCGTAATGATATTTGAGACCGATATTAAGTTCGCGGGCTTCTCCGCTGCACCCGGTGCTAACGCCAGCTGGATACGTTTGTATTCAAATTCCAAGGAATACGGAGTGTATATAAAGCACGACGGCGATAATATGGTGCTGACCGTTCTCGGTGCGACAGGCTCTGTAACACTTACCGAAGGTGAGTGGCACAATATCAGGTTTGAAATTGATTACGCGACAAATACCGTTTACATCTACGTAGGCGGCGAGCTTGCAGGCACGTTTACTAACGCTACTGCGACAGAGCGCGGCGGCTCGAGGAAAATACTTGTATACCTCTGCTCTGCTGAAACCACAGGCGCTATCTACCTTGATAATCTCTACTACGGTGTGCTTGAGGAAGGCACGTTTGAGAAGGATAACACGGGCGACGACAACAAAGAACCTACCGACCCCGAAACTCATATCGATCCTGACACTCCCACAGGGCCTGACACACCCACTGAACCCACCGAAGATGCAAAGAGTGATTACTTCCTTGTTAAAAGCGCAAACAGC
>JAZOAA010000116.1:0-14036 GCA_045595265.1 Eubacteriales bacterium | reverse complement strand
CTCAAAATATACGCAAACAGAGTTGTTTAATTAAAAAATCTTTTTCCTCCTCGGATTTTTCCGAGGAGGATTTTTTAATTAAAATGAGGAATGAGGAATGAGAAATGAGGAGTTTTTAGTGATTGACAAGGCGCCCTCTTTGTGATATCATATAACTGCACTTTTTTCTTTTGCAGTATTACCTTGCCCGAAAAGGAGTGAAATTATTCGCTGACAGTCACGTGCAGACTTTTCGGCGCATAAAATACGATATATTAGGCAGAACGGAGATTTACATGAAAAAATATAAGGTTATAGCCTTCGACCTCGACGGAACATTGACAAATCCCGAGAAGGGGCAGCTCACAGGCTTTGAGTACGCGCTGAAAAGGCACGGAATATCCTACCCATCACGCGAGTGGCTAAAGAGGTATATAGGCCCGCCTATACACGATTTATGGCAGGAGGATTTCGGACTCTCGCTTGGTAAGGTGTGCGAGATGATAGACACCTACCGCGAGTATTATAACGTCTACGGCTTTCGTGAGAACGATATGTACGACGGCATACCCGAGGTGCTTGATGCGCTTAAGCAAAAGGGCTACACTCTCGTCATAGCAACGGGAAAACCCGAAGGAATTGCAAACAAAATTTTACATTTATTCGGTTTGGACCGCTATTTTGACTTTGTCGGCGGTGCTACCGAGGACGACTCGCGCCATAGAAAATGCGACGTTTTAAGATACGCTTTAGACAACGTTGGTGCAAAGCCCGATGAAGCAATCCTCATAGGCGACAGAAAATTTGATGCCGAGGGCGCGCAGGCGCTCGGCGCTGACTCGCTCGGTGTCCTGTGGGGACACGGCACAAGAGAAGAGATCTTCAGCTCCGGGTTTAATTACACCGCAGAACGACCCGAAGAGATACTTAATTTGCTTTTGTAAACAAAAAAGATGCTTATCCGTTAATTTCGGAAAGCATCTTTTTTATTATTTTAATTATTCCTCGTCAAGCAACTCTTCCTGCGCCTTTTGAATCGTTGGATCATAAGAAAGGATAGGAGCTATATCGAGCTTTTTAATCTTTCTGTCAACGTAGTTTTTAGTAATCTTTACGACAAGCGGGAAGAGTACGACTACGCCGATAAGGTTGGGTATCATCATAAGACCGTTGAAGGTGTCCGAGATGTCCCAAGCGAGAGAGGAGGTAAGCACCGCGCCGAAGATTATAGTGCAGATATGTATAACCTTAAAGACTACGACGCTCTTTGCGCCGAAGAGATATTCCCAAGCCTTAGAGCCGTAGTGCGACCAGCCGAGAACTGTCGTGAAGGCAAAGAGGAACATTGCGACAGCGACGAACTTCTGTCCTATATCGGCAAAGGAAAATACCGAGTTGAACGCACCGCCGACAAGAGTTGCATCTGTAAGACCGGCGGCAAGCTCGCCCGTTTCATAATTGAATACACCCGAGGTGAGAACCACAAGAGCCGTCATCGTGCAAACTACCATAGTGTCTGCAAATACCTCGAATATACCCCACATACCCTGCTTAACAGGCTCTTTTACGTTCGAGTTAGAGTGAACCATAACAGAAGAACCGAGACCTGCCTCGTTTGAGAACACACCTCTCTTGAAGCCTTGCGTTACAGCCGCACTGATAGCAGCGCCGAGCGTACCGCCGACAAACGCTTCGGGAGCGAACGCGTTCTTAAAGATTGCCGCAAACGCGGGAAGAATGTTCTGATAATTTACGCCGATGATAATTACGCTACCTATTATGAAGAGAACGACCATAAAGGGAACTATCTTTTCCGCAACGTTCGCAATTCTCTTAAGACCGCCGAGAACGATAAGTGCGGTAAGAGCCATAATAACAACACCGATTACAACGTTATAAAGCGATACACCCTCAAATACCTGCACAGAAGAGAGCGCGGAGATATCAAATGCCGAAGCAACGTTGGCAACTATCTTATTGACCTGACCCATGCTTCCGATACCGAATGACGCAAGCATAGTGAAGATAGCGAAGAGAACTGCCAGCACCTTACCGAGAGTCTTGCAGTTTTTCTTACCGCCGAGTCCCTCACTGAGATAGTACATAGCGCCGCCCGACCACTCACCGTTTTCGTTCTTACGTCTGTAATAAAGACCGAGAACGTTCTCGGAAAAATTGGTCATCATACCGAGAAATGCGGCAACCCACATCCAGAATACAGCGCCCGCACCGCCTATGCATATGGCAGCGGCAACGCCTGCGATATTACCTGTACCGACCGTTGCGGCAAGTGCTGTGCAAAGAGCCTGGAAGGGAGAAATCGACGCCTTCTCTTTCGAGTGGCTGATAACCTCCTTCTTAAAGAGGCTTCCGATGGTGTTTTTCCACCAGTGACCGAGGTGTGAAACCTGGAACACTTTGGTAACGACGGTCAGAAGAAGACCGGTTGCGATAAGAAGCGGAAGTCCGAGGAATGGACCCCAAACAACCGAGTTTATCGCGTTGTTTACGTTTGTGATAAATTCTAACATAGATATATCCTCCGTTTTTTTATAAACAAAAAATAGCAGACCGCAAAAAGCGATCTGCCAAAAGCACAAAAATCATCCATACCTATAAAAAGAGTAAGGAAATGAAAATACTTTGTCCTTTTGCCTGAGAGATTCACGCTCGTTGCGTTTTCACCTTCGGCACTCAATTTAATGAGATTCTCCAAAGCTCCGTCCGCACACGGTCCCGTCCAACTAGGACACCTGAGAGTGTTACTCCTTCGGATGCTGCAAATACAGCAATTTCCCGAGCGCTTCAACCGGAATATTCAACTATGTGCAACATTATACATCATATTCTGCCATTTTTCAAGTACTTTTCAGAAAAAAATGCATTTTCTTGCAATTTCCATAAATTTTTCATTCATTTCTATACGGTTTTAGTTTCTTTCTGCTATCTCTCCCGACCCATACGCCTCCTTCAGCAGCATAAGGTCTGATATTTCATCAATCAGAGTCTTGCCCTTGTCGGTTTTGATTATTTTTATTCTGTCCTTCTCCGACTCGAATACGGCTGTATCGTATACTATATCCGCATTGCTTTTTATCGCGGCATCCTTTCCCGCAAAGGGCGCGTGAGCCGAAATTCTCATACCCTCCGAGTTGTAAATCAAAGTGTAGCCCGCGATTCCCGTTCTTCCCAAGAACGCATGGCAAAAGCCGCCGTCTATAAGAATGATTTTGCCCCCTGCTTTTATGGGATTTTCGCCCTTTTTCACGGGAATGTGTCCGTTTATAATATGCGAGCGCGCGCCGCCGAGGGAAAACTCCGAGAGTATCATCTCCGCGATGGCAGGGTCCTGCCAGGCATCGTAGTAGTGGTTTTTCGGCTCTTTATGCGTAGATTTATCATTTATTAAAAGTCGCTCGAAGGTTGTTATCCTCTCCCTTGCCGTAAGGGGAGAATTTTTTCCGCACCACAGAAAATACGCGGTATCCTGACCGAGCAGCCGCTCTTCACTATCGGGCTTTGCAAAATAAGCGTCCCTTACGACAGAATCAAAGTAGTCCATAAGCTCGCGGCCCCGTCTGCCACCCGCGGCAGCCATAGGTAAAAAATCTCCCTCCGAGTCAAGCGGAATACACCCGTGAAACAGGAGATTTCTGTTATATATCTTATACATTCCGCCCACTCGGTAGAGAAAGGCTGCATGGCGGCACAGCTTCTCCGAGCCGCAAAACGCCGCTATAAGATATTCGCAAACGTCACGCTCCTGCTCTGTGAGAGTATAGGGCGAGTCACTCATCACAGTCGGAAAATAAGAATCCTCAAGCTTATAGCTTTTACCGTTTATCCTTACCGTGTCGCCATCTATTTTATCGAGTAAAAGCCTATCCTCCATCATAAATTCGGGACGCCTCTTGATAAGCTGACCCTCAAGCTTCCACATCATAACGGCGCACACCTTTCGCATAGCGGCAACAAGCTCTCCGCTGTCCCGCATTATCACAGCGCCGTCCTCGTCGCCCTTTGGGTAAAAGCACTCGTTACCTTTTCCCATATATACGTCCTCTGCAAGCCTTGCAAGAGGGCGCAGAGATATACCGTACCCGACCTCGATAAAGTCGAGATTTGAGTAGCTGAGCGAATTAAAAATAGCTCCCATAATGCATACCGCAGAGCCGCACGCCGCGCCGAGCCACAAAATATCGTGGTTTCCCCACTGTACGTCAACCGCCTCCTCGGACATAAGCTCGTCGAGGATTTTGTCAGGTCGCGCACCTCTGTCGAATATATCGCCGACGATATGGACTCTGTCAACGGCAAGCTTCTTTATTGCCGTGGCAAGAGCATTGATAAACGCTTTTGCCTCCTTTATGCGAATGACGGTTTTGATACAGCTTGCCAGCTGCTCGCGCCTCTCATCACCTGCACCCGAATAAATAAGCTCGCATATGGCTTTTCCGTATTCGCCCAGGGAATAAAGAGTATCTGTAACCTTTGCCCTCGTGTATTTTTCACTGATGGCGGAGAGAAGCTCGATAAGAGAAGAAATTATTCTTTCATATTTTTCGTCACTCTGTAAGCCTTCGCTTAATTTTTCCTCGGGATAGTAGATAACAGAGGCGATTTCAGCAATTTCCTCACTGCTCATTTGCTCCGAGAAGAGCCTGTCGAGCTTTCGCCTTATTACACCCGATGCCGACCTTCTGATATGCGAGAACGCCTCGTACTCTCCGTGCAGGTCGCTTAAAAAATGCTCCGTCCCCTTCGGCAGATACAGCTCTCTGGCAAGAGAAATAAGCCTTGATGCCACGCTTTCCTTGTTGGGATATTTTTCCCGAAGCAAAAATAGGTACTTTCTTTCGTTTTCATCTAACATAAAAAATCTCCGCTATAAAGGTTTTTACCTAATTATAGCAGAGATTATGCGGAAATTAAACCGCTTTTTTGTAAAAATGAAAAAATATTACTTGATATAAACCTTTTTCATTCTCATAGCCATCTTCGGTCTGTCGTTGTAGTCGGTGGGGATAGATGCAATCTCGTCAACCGCCTCCATGCCGGAAACTACCTTACCAAATGCGGCATACTGACCGTCAAGGTGGGGAGCATCAGCGTGCATAATGAAGAACTGCGATGATGCGGAGTTGGGGTCGAAGGCTCTAGCCATAGAGATAACGCCGCGAGTGTGCTTTAAGTCATTTTTAACACCGTTGGCTCTGAACTCGCCCTTGATGTTTTCGTCAGCACCGCCCATACCGTTGCCGAGAGGGTCGCCGCCCTGAATCATAAAGCCGGGGATAACTCTGTGGAATATGAGTCCGTCGTAAAAGCCCTCCGAAACAAGCTTTTCAAAGTTCTTGACGGTTATCGGAGCTACCTCGGGATAAAGCTCAAGCTCGATTTTCTGACCGTTTTCCATTTCAATAACTACCATTTTTGTTTCTCCTTTGTATTATATTCAAGTATAACAGTCTATAATTAAAACTATAATTAAATAAGTAATTCGTTTTGCGAGGGAGTATGAACAGAGAAAGAGTAGAACGCGTTGCCCTTTTGCTTTTGGGAACGGTTTGCGGCGGGATACTTCTCGTCGTGCTTTTGCGTCACGTTTTGCCGGTGATACTGCCGTTTATCATCGCGTGGCTGGTCGCTTTTACCGTAAGAGAGCCTGCGAAAAAGTTAAATTCCATAACTCACGTACCGACAAAGGTGTTAAGACCCGTCTTGGCTATACTGTTTACGCTTTTGGTATTTTCAGCAGTCGGAATTCTTATATGGCAGCTTGCGTCTTTCCTTTGGAGATTTGCCACCGACGTATCGGAGAGCGGCGCGCTTTATAAAATACTAGACACGCTTTCAAATCCGAGCCTGCCGCTTCCCGACGGCATAAATACAGAAGGACTCGGGCAGAGTATAAAGAGCGGGATAGAAAAGCTGCTCTCATCTGTTATCAGCACCCTTGGAAATTTGATAGCAGATATTGCCGCCTTCGTTCCGAAAAGCTTTTTGTTCATTGTTATAACGGTTATATCGCTCGTCTATTTCTCGGTAGACCTTGAGAGGATAAACTCCGCAACAAAAAGACTTTTACCGCAAAAAATCGGGCGCATCGTGTCGGATACAAGACGCCGATTGTTTAGTGCAATAGGCAAATATGTAAAGTCTTATTTACAAATAATGCTATTAACCTTCGCGATAGTCCTTACTGGCTTCTTAATCATCGGTATAGAAAATGCCGTCGGAGTGGCAATTTTAGTATCACTCGTGGACCTTTTGCCAATCCTCGGTATAGGTACGGTTATGGTTCCTTGGGCGATATTTTCGTTCGCTATCGGTGAGCACGTGCGCGGAGTAGGACTGCTCGTTCTGTTCGTGGTGGCGGTTGTTATAAGAGAGCTTGCAGAGCCGAAGATAGTTGGAGAAAATCTCGGCATACACCCCTTGATAACTCTGATTGCCATATATTCGGGGTATGCGCTCTTTGGATTCGTGGGTTTGATTTTGTTTCCCGTTATTGCGGTTTTGATTTGTACTTTACTTGATAAAGATGATGCCGCCAAGATCGGCTAGCGGCTCGTCGGAAAGCGATACGGGCGTCATACCGCGCGAATATATCGCCTCTTCAATAATTTTATAATCGAGGTGAGACGTACAGTCGCCGAGAAAATATACCTTATCACCAAAAACACCCGACGCACCGCCGATAAAGCCGTATTCGTACGGGGGGAGAGATATTCCGCCGTGTCTTATCAGAGTGACGTCGATACCGTGCGCCTCGTATGTCTTTTTTAATCCCTCGTCAGCCGTAATTACAGCCGTATTTGACAGCGCCAGAGTTGCGCAGGCGGGATACCCCTGCCTTGTAGGTACTATCTTCATTCCGCGCTCCGCCGCGTGCCTTGCGACAGCTGGGGAGAGGGTATCCTCTCTTGCGAATAGCATATCGGAAAGCGCCAGAGCGTTAAAGGGTACGTCTTTTGGATATTCACTGCCGAGAATATCTTCGGTAAACGTGATTTTTATATTCGGGTGCATCACGCGCAGGTCGGAGAATACGTAAGAAGCATACTCGCAGTAGTCTGCGCTCGTGATTATCTCATTTTCATTAAAAAATAATAGGGTGTCAGGGTGCGATGCCGTGGCTTTCGGCAGAGCGGGGTACGCGGGGAGCCTTACAGTACGGAACCCTCTTATCAAAAGCGCTCTCTCGCACTTGTCACTTATTCTTTCGTCAACTAAAGCTGTCGTCATAATCCTTAAATAATCAAAAAACTCTGCCTGTTCAGCAGAGTTTTTGACACCTTAGATACGCTCTACCTTACCGGAGCGAAGGCAACGGGAGCAAACATATACAGTAGTGTTAGCGCCGTTTACTTTAGCCTTAACTCTACGAATGTTGGGCTTCCAGGTTCTGTTGGTCTTACGGTTAGAGTGAGAAACGTTATGTCCAAAGGTAACGCCCTTACCGCAGATACTGCACTTAGCCATTTTGACACCTCCAAAAATCCCGCTCTTACGAGCGTAATTTTATATAAATTTATTTGATTACATAAATCAGCGATTGATATTATATCATACAAGAATAAAAAAAGCAAGTCCTTTTATAAAAAAAGTGAAAAATTTTTTTACCGCTTTACTTACCCCGCCGTTTGTGCTATAATAGACAAAGCACTCGGTGCTAATTCACAGATGTATATATTAAGGAAAAGAAAATGGCAAAGTATAAAGTCTTAGTCAGCGACCTTGACGGCACTCTTCTTAATGATAAGAAGGAAGTGAGCGAAGAAAACAAGGCGGCAATCAGAGAAATGCGGAATATGGGAGTGCATTTCGTTGCCTCAAGCGGAAGATGCTTCTCTGAGATGCCGGAGGAAATTATAAAGAACCCCGATATCCGATACGTATCCTGCTCTGACGGAGCCGTTATATATGATAAAACCACGGGTGAGGCGATAGTTAAAAATTATATGCCCCGCGAGGTTGCGAAAAAATGCGCTGACATTCTCCGCGACTACGAGATTTTACCGATGACGCACAGGGGCGGCGAGCTGCTTATCGACAGGGATAGATTTAATCACGACGTATACGTTTATAACAACGTGACGTTACCGTTTGAGCGTCTTATGGGGGAGCTTGGCGTGAGGGTTGACGATTGCCTCAGAGCACTTGAAGAGAGTGATGAATCCGAGCTTTTCTGCGTTTTCTTTCACTCCCAGGACGAGCTTCTTTCGTGTGTCGAGCGCTTGCTTAAAACCGGTGAAGTAAAGGTTGCCGCCTCCGAGAGATTTAATATCGAGGTTTATTATAAAAATGCCGGCAAGGGCAGGGCGCTCGCTCCGTTTGCCGAGCTGCTTGGCTGTGATATATCCGAGGTAATTGCCGTCGGCGACTCTAAAAACGATATTGAAATGGTGGAGACGGCAGGACTCGGTCTCGCTATGTCAAACGCTATGCCCGAGCTTGTCGCGGTATCTGACGAGGTGATATGCTCAAACGAGGAGCACGCGGCAAAATACATTCTTGAAAATTATATAAAGTGATGCACACTCTTGGGAATTATCGGTAAAGCCTTCTCATATTCTTATATGAGGGGCTTTTCTTTTTTTATTTTGCGCCCCCGAGGTCGAGTGAATGAGTACAAAATTCAAATTTTTCAGAAGCGGGCTTATGCTTACTGCCGTTGCGCTTACCATGCGAACGGTGTCAATGTTTTTCGGCGCTTTTATATCGAGAAGCGTCGGCGCTGAGGGTGTGGGAATATACACGCTCGTTATGACGGTGTATTCCTTTGCCGTAACGTTTGCCACCTCGGGAATAAGCCTTACCGTGACTCGCCTCGTAGCAGGGGCGATAGGAGAAAATAAATCGTCTGACGTAGGCAGAATACTGCGAGGCGCTGTGCTGTACGCAACTGCCTTCGGTGCATTGGCGACTCTCTTTCTCTTCTTCGGAGCGGAGCTTCTTGGCGGCATGGTGCTTGACGACTTAAGAACGGTAAAATCGCTGAAAATTCTTTCATTCTCGCTCGTTCCGATAGCTCTCGGCTCTGTGTTTTCAGGATATTTTGTCGGAGTGAAGCGCGTCGGCTTTAACGCCTCTGTGCAGGTGATAGCTCAGCTCGCCAAAATAGTGCTGACGGTCTTGCTCGTGGTAAAGAGAGCCGACGGTGAAATAGCCTCTGCCGTAGCTGCTCTCTGTCTTGCCGTAACGCTTACCGAAATTTTGGCATTCGGGTTTATCCTACTTGAATATCTGTACGACAGAAGGAGAAACGGCGCTCGCTCTCACGGCGCGCCACGGCTCTCCGAGGTTGCTAAAATGGCGTTGCCCTTGGCATTTTCCGCATACGTGCGCTCCGTTCTTTTGAACGTTGAGCATATCCTGATACCGAAAAAGCTGAGAGAGAGGGGAGAGAGCGACTCCGAGGCGTATTCGCATTACGGCACTCTTCACGGAATGGCGCTTCCCCTTATTCTTTACCCGATGTCGCCTCTATCTTCCTTCTCGGGACTTCTCGTTCCCGAGTTTGCCGAGGATATGTCGGCGGGCAGGAGTGAGAGAATGAAAAAAATAGCGACCGACGCCATGAACACGACCCTATCATATGCCGTTATATGCTCGGTGCTGATTTATTTTTTTGCCGAGGAGCTTGGTTACGTTATCTATCACTCCTACGACGCCGGATATTATATCTCAACCCTCGCTTTGATAATCCCCATAATGTACCTCGACCACGTCACCGACTCCATACTTAAGGGCATCGGAGAGCACGTTTTTTCTATGTGGGTCAACATCAGCGACTCCTGCCTCTCGGTCATTCTCGTGTGGTTTCTCATTCCCCGCCTTGGCATAATGGGATACGCCCTCGTTATAGTGATTATGGAAGGGTATAATTTCCTTCTCTCCGTCGTAAGACTGAAGAAGAGAATAAGCTTTTCCGTTAACCCGTATCGCGCGGTTGTTCTGCCTCTTGCATCATCTGTTGTCGCGTGTATTCTCACCGACGGAGCGTTTGACTTTGGCGGCAGCGCGGCAGAGCCTCTATGGCTGTTTCTTAAAATAACGTTTACTCTATGCATCACTCTTTCTTCCTATATAATATTAAACCGCCTGACACAAAAAGCGATAAAGGCGTGACGAGAAGGCAAGAAAATAAAAGAGAACGCGGCTTAAGCAAAAATGTCTTAAGCCGCGCTTTTTGTAAACAAATATTAGAATTTTTCAGGATTTTAGAATCAATCCTCGTCAGAGTCCTTCTTCTTTTCTTCCTTTTCGTCATCCTCATCCGACTCGGATTCGTTTTCGCGAAGGTCGGTTATATGCACGTTTTCAATTCGTCTGCCGTCCATCTCGAGAACCTCAACCTTGAGTCCGCGGTCCTCAAAGACGTCGCCAACCTCGGGTATTCTTCCGAGAGCCTCCATAGCCCAGCCGCTGACTGTAACGGAATCGGTCTCCTCCTCGAGAGTTATATCCAAAGTGTCGAAGAGCTTGTCGGTGTTAGCCTTACCGGATACGAGATATTCCTTCTCGGACAGCTCCTTGATTTCCTCAACTATCTCGTCGTGCTCGTCCCAAATCTCACCTACTATCTCCTCAAGAATATCCTCGAGAGTTACGATACCTGCCGTAGAGCCGAACTCGTCTGTAACAACAGCCATATGCAGCTGCTTTTCCTGCAGCTCCTTCATAAGCTCGTTTACAGGCTGCGTCTTTGCGACGTAGATTACAGGCTTGGTGATAGCCGAAATGGGAAGGGGCTTGTTATACGATTTGGTGTAAAAGTCCTTGTAGTAAAGTATTCCGATAACGTTGTCGAGGTCGTCCTCGTACACGGGTATTCTGGAGTATCCCGACTCGGCAAAGGTTTTAGCAACCTCGGTCTTGTCTGCGTCAATGGAGAGCGCCGTGATATCAATACGGGGGGTGAAGATGTCGCCAACCTCAAGGTCACCGAACTCGATAGCACTCTTGATAAGGTTGCCCTCCTCCTCGTCGATGCCGCCGTCCTCCTCGGCTTCTTCAATAATGGAGATAAGCTCTTCCTCGGTCATGCCCTGGTCGTCCTCGCTCTTGAAAAGACGGGCGAGAAGATTCTGCCAGTGCTTGAAGAGCAGGGTGAAGGGATTGAGAACTATGTACAGCGCGTTGATAATCGGAGCAGAGAAGAGCGCGAACGACTCAGGCGAGTTTTTCGCCATGGTCTTGGGTGATATCTCACCGAAAACGAGAATTACCACGGTGAGTGTCGCGGTCGATGCCGTTGCCGCAAGGTCCTGATTTGCTATAAGAGAAGCAAAAAGCAGCGTAGCCATTGACGATGCAAGAATATTTACGATGTTGTTTCCGATAAGAATGGTGGAAATCAACGTATCATAGTTGTCGGACAGGCGTAAAACGGTCTGGGCATTTTTATTACCCTTTTCAGCCAAGGTCTTTATCCTAATCCTGTTAAACGTTGACATCGCCGTTTCTGTTGCCGAAAAATAGGCGGATAGGATTATACAAATCACTATGATAATAATTTGTGTTGTCATGATGGATTTTTCTTTTGATTTTACCTTTCAAAAATGTATTTTTTATTTGTTTTGTTATATAAATTGTTGCTTTGAAAAAAGCAAAAAAGGCATAACCGTACCCCGAAAAGAGTGCGGCTAAGCCTATAAAGTATCATATTTTCGTACAAGTGGGACAATTATCCGCGTCCGCGCCGTCGTCCATATTTCCTCCAAAAATCAGTTTCCCAAAAGCTTCGGGAACATTATACGAATAACATTTTATCATATCCTTTTGCAAATGTCAACCCCTTTTTTGAAAATACCTGCATATGCCGTTTTTCGACACTAAAGCTTTTCATAGCACTTTATAACGGAAAAAATGAAAAATATACTTGACATTTTACATTCTTCGTGATATAATAGAAAAAAATTGTTGCTCCACGCAGGAAAAGAGGTTGTAATGCCTGATATCCAACAGATAATAACTGCGCAGTTCGGCTTCGCAGATATATACGAGCTATTGGTAAAGCTCTTCACACATCAGAATCTTGAGAACGTAATGCAGTACGTATGGGCATTCTTTAACGATTCAGCTCCCGTGCTTGTCGCCGGAGTTCTCTTCGCATTTGCCGCATTCTTCACCTTCCTCGGCAGAAGGCTCATCGGTGTTCCGATGGTTGCTATATCCGTGGTGTTCGGCTACGCGGGCGGCGCGGCGTTCATTGCCCCCAGAGTAAACGCGTTTATATCCGGCATTATCCAGGGCTTTACTATCGACCCCGTGATTATAGGAATTGCCGTGGCGGTGATATTCCTCATTCTCTGTCTTCCTATTTACTTTGCGGTTTACTCTCTCGGAATCGGATATTCCGTATATCTCGTGGTTTATAATCTCCTGGCTGTAAACCTCGGTGACGAGCCTATCACCATGACTGTTGCCGGCGGAGTTGCGCTCGGTGTTGTTGCCGTTGCTCTCATCTTCCGTAAGTATTCCGAGATGGTCATCACCTCCGGTATCGGTGGTGCGATATCCATTTGGGCGCTCAGCTACATAGTACATCTCGATAACGTTGTTAATATTATCATAGCTGTTGCCGTAGCGGCTGTTGGCTTCTTCGTTCAGTTTAAGACAAGACGCAGATTTTAATATTACATATTATGAAAAGGATGCAAAACGCGTCCTTTTCTTTTTTATAGGCAAAAGAGGAGATTAATTTTATATATTTATATTGACTTTTATTAAATAATAGTGTAAAATATTAGAAGTGATGGAAGATGCTCTCAAACAGGGGGAGCGTTCTGTAACAAGATTACATATTGCCGCGCTTTGCGGCGGATTGGAGTAAAATATGGATAAATCAAAAGAACTGAAGCTTGCCCGTATAGCGAACGATATCCGTATCGACGTTATCGAGGAAGTTTATAACGCAGGATGCGGACATCCCGGCGGATCGCTTTCAATGGCTGACGTTATGACCTATCTCTACTTTGGGGAGATGAACGTTGACCCCAATAATCCTAAGGCTGACGGACGCGACCGCTTCGTGCTTTCAAAGGGACACACGGCTCCCGTGCTTTACGCCGCTCTTGCAGAGCGCGGCTTCTTCCCTAAGGAAGACCTTAAAACACTCAGAAAGACTACATCCTACCTTCAGGGCCACCCCGATATGAAGGGAACTCCCGGTGTTGATATGACTACCGGCTCGCTCGGTCTTGGCTTCTCCGCAGCTTGCGGTATGGCTCTTTCCGGCAAGATAAATAAGAAGGACTACCGCGTTTACACCGTGCTTGGCGACGGTGAGAGCGAGGAGGGTCAGGTTTGGGAGGCAGCAATGTTTGCCGCTCATTATAAGCTTGATAATCTCGTTGCTGTTCTCGACTGGAACGGCCTCCAGATAGACGGTCCCGTCGCCGAGGTTATGAACCCCACTCCCCATGATGAGAAGTTCTCCGCATTCGGCTGGCACGTTATTTCTATCAACGCTCACGATTTCTCCGAGATTGAGGCAGCGTTTGCCGAGGCAAAGACTGTGAAGGGCAAGCCCACCGTGATTATAGCAAAGTCCGTTAAGGGCAAGGGCGTTTCTTATATGGAGAACGCTTGCGAGTGGCACGGCCAGGCTCCTAAAGAGGATCTTTACAAGGTAGCTATCGCAGACCTTGAGAAAATCGCGGAAGGCTTGAATTAAGGAGGATAAGGACAATGGCAGATAAAAAAGCAACCAGAGAAGCCTATGGCGCAGCTCTTGCGACCTTGGGTGAAAAGTACGATTTCGTAGTTCTTGACGCAGACCTTGCGGCTGCTACCAAGACCGGCGTTTTTAAGAAGAAGTTCCCCGAGAGATTTTTTGACTGCGGTATCGCAGAGGGTAATATGGTAAGCGTTGCGGCAGGTATTGCCACAACGGGACAGAAGGTGTTCGCAACCTCGTTTGCAATGTTTGCGGCAGGCAGAGCCTATGAGCAGATAAGAAACTCTATCGGTTATCCCCACCTTAACGTTAATATCGTAGGTACTCACGCGTCTATCACCGTCGGCGAGGACGGCGCTACCCACCAGTG
>JAZOAA010000115.1:0-2366 GCA_045595265.1 Eubacteriales bacterium | reverse complement strand
AAGCTTAAAACCGTTTAAGAAAACAGATGATGATTATATTCGCAGAATTTGCGTGCAAATTTTTGAACAGTGGAAACCGCTTTTGAAAAATAGAAAAAATATCGCCATTATGCTTTGGGTGGGTGACGGGAGTGAGATTCTCGATTATGCAGGTGATTTGGAAGAAACATTTGAATGGGCTCATTTTGTCGGAACGGCAAATCTCCCATATTTGGATGACAACGCACCCCTTGAAACATCACTGCACGAAAGAAAACAGGATTATATCAAAAATGTGCCTGTTATGACCTACGGTATTCTCAAAAACATCGTTTCTTGTCTGAAAGAGGAAGGAAAAAAAGCTTTTCCAAACGCCACTATACGAGTGGGGGAAACCTTTGACATCGGTCCGGAGTTTGCTATTTCAGATTTTAAATATAACCGTCATCTTGAGATATGTACGGGCAGTAGGATGGATAAATTTGGCTTCGTGGATGCCACCGCAAAATTAAATGCGGATAATCGTTACTATGCGTCATATCCAAAGGGCATTCCCGAGGGCACACCGTTTGGAACGTTCCTCGGAAAGCAATCCGAAATCTTTTTGAAGGATATGGGATTTGATTATTTGTGGCTCTCTAACGGGCTTGGATTCAGCGCCAACCCTTGGGATAAAACGGGAAAGATTTTCGACGGTGAGAACTACTATCCCGAAAGGCTCTCGGCAACAAAGGAAAATGTGTTTGCATTTTGGAAGCTCTTTAGAAAAGAGTGCTCCTTTCCGCTTGAAACGAGAGGTACGAACAATTCGGTAGGCATTGACTACGCAAGTGACGGTGTCCCACTGTATGACATCTACAACGCCGATCTTGACATTACCGCACCTCCAAACTCTCCTTGGGCGGCGCTCAATGACAACTACGGTCTTGAGATTATGGGGCATATGACACGCATATGCGAGTTGCCAAATGAGAAATTTCCGTTTAGATATTATATTCACGACCCTTGGTGGATCAACTCTCCATGGTACGACCGCTACGATGGAGCACCGAGCGATATTTATCTGCCTATGGCAATTTCACGCATCAATGCAGATGGAAAGGTTGAAACTGCAAATTCCCTTAATATTCTTTCTATTGATAATTCTTACGGAGGCATGCCTGATGCGTGCGTCAACGAGCCTCTACCACATATACTGAAAGCCGAAAAGGATGCTGCTGACGAGCCTGCACCACTGGTATGGATTTATCCTATGAGAGAGTATACCACCTCACACGACGCAGAACTTCTTCGAGAAATGAACATTGGTGACAACTACATTTGTGATGCAATCAATGACGGCTTGCCGCTCTGTTGTGTGGTGTCAACCGACAATTTTCTTAGACACGACTTAAGCGTTTACAAAAAAAGCATCATAATCTCACCTGTTCCCGAAAATTTTAAAGTCCTTGAAAAATTAATGAACCACGCAAAGTACGGCATTGGCGTTTTGATGTACGGAACACAGCAAAAGCTGGATAGTGTCCAAAGCTTTAGAGGGCTGATAAAGCTTAACTCGACAGAAAATGCAAAATGTCTGCGTGAAGCCTTGTCGGAATTTGGGTATAGCATATCCTTTACAAAAAAAGAGGAAGGCATCAAGCCTCCCACAATAGGTATAGCACGAAAGGACAACGCTTTGTTTTTCTCGGTCTACAACGCAAACATCACTACTGATACGCATTTGAAATTTCCACTCGGTGCACCCATACTCTGCGGAACGGATACTGAAATAACAGACGAAAAATCATCATATCGTTTCAGCCGAAGTGAGCATCGGGAATGCCGAGTATTCGTAAAACAGACAGACGGTGTTATCTCTTGCAGAGAAGCACCACCCGTCAACGCAAGATACAGACGAGCTATTAAAATAACAGGGCTTAAGAATGCCACCGTATTTCTTTTCCCTGAAAAAGGCTGCGAGTCGGTTGTATCAATAGCAGAGTATACCGACTACACACCTAAACCTGACCCACGATTCAAGGTAGTTAATGATGAAACATACGGCAATTACTTCAAAGGTGAGCATATTAGTGGGGATATTTATTTTTTGATTGGATATAAACGCTAACATATTGTGGAGCTAACAAAAAAGACAAATGATATCATAAATGCAAAAAGAGTCACTCAATCGAGTGACTCTTTTAATATAAAACAAAAATGACTAAGCCGACATCACAATCCCGTGTGTCAGGCTTAGTCATAGGTGGTCGAGATGATAGGATGACTTCGCAATAAATTGCTCGTAACACTTCGTGCGTCGATTACAAGCGAGCTTGCATCGACTTCACTCGCTAGGCGAACCTTATTTTGCTAACGCAAAAGGCAGGTACGCACCTGTCATACGC
>JAZOAA010000114.1:0-5889 GCA_045595265.1 Eubacteriales bacterium | reverse complement strand
GTCGAAGGTGGAAGTGCAGTAATGTATGTAGCTGATCGATACTAATTGACCGAGGGCTTGAACTGCTTTTTGTAGCTTCAAGTTCGCACATAACCTTGAGCTTCGTTTCTCTCTCCTTGTTCGGTTTTTAATGGGCATTTTCAAAATACCATGATATATATGCGGTCTCGCTAAATAGCGAGGCTTTTTTGTTTATTAACCAAAAAAGGAAACCATTACTTAAAATCGTGGTTTCCTTTTGTTTTAACTCTGCTTTGGACATTAATTGTAAACTATCATTTGCAATTAACGCTGATTGTATATTTTTCTTGCCTTTTCATTTATGCGATACATTTGATCAACGCACAGCTTTTGATATGACGTGAGATTTTTTGGCGAAGAGCTTCTTGAGTAAATATCCATATTGAAGCCTTCGTTTTTAAGATAATACTTTGCGGTGCAGGGGTAGGCAGGGCCTTCGGTAAATGCCATCATACTTAAAAGGTCTGAAAGCTCCTCTGCTTTATCGGGTTGACTTTCAAAATTGTTTTGAAGCCAAGCGAGAAGGTCGGGGTGGAAGTTCGCCATAATTCCCGAGTAGCCTGCAGCACCGTGCTTTAATGAATGATGGAAGGTCTGCTCGTTTGCATTATAGAGCAGTATACCGCTGCCGTTTAGCTGACTTAGTCTGTCTGCAAGCATATCGGGGTCGCAGCAGGTGTCTTTAATGAAGAGAAATCTTCCACAGGACTTACACCATTCGATAATTCTTGGAGTCAAAAGGCGCTTGTATGGTATAGGACATTCGTAGATGCCAAGAGAAATATCGGGATCTATTTTTTTTAGAAGAGCCTCGGCATTTTTTATAAATTCGTCATCACCGAGATTATGTATATCAAGTCTGTTTGAAACCAGGACAACAGCATCTGCACCGGTTTTTGCCATTGTGTTTATTTCCTTCACCTGCTCCTCGGGAGAAGGCGAGGTGTGACCCGAAACAACAACGTTTATACGTCCGGCCGCCGCATCAACAACCGCTTTGCCAAGCTCAAATCTTTCCTCCAAAGACAGATACCACATCTCGCTGGATTGACAGACGGCAAAAATTCCGGAGCAACCTTTTTCAATATACCATTCTACGAGCTTTTTTACGTTTTCGTAGTCTATTTTGCCGTCCTTGTACGGCGTTATCATGGTGGGATAAATTCCTCTTGCAATGGTTTTCATAACACACCTTCTTGTGAATATTATTTAATTGAATTTTATTGAGTAGATATCGCAATCAAAGAGCTTGATTTCAAGAGTTATGGGTTTGCCTGAAAGTGCTTTTACGGCTTCGTCATTTTCAAAGCGGATTCGCTTATCTGTCGAATTGCCAAATACTTCAACAGATGCGTATTCTTCGTTTCCCGACTTCAAGGTGAAGTAAGCGTATCCGCGCGCAGAGGTCTGTATGTTTGCAAATAGCTCTGCACCATCGTAAATAAATTCCTTGGTTACAATCCGTCTTTCCTCACCGCCCGCGTGCAGAGAAACAAAGCCGTCAAGACGTGAGGTGTATTTTACAAGCTTATTGCAACCGTCTGTGGCGCGAAAGCTCTCGCGGACAATTATCATATACTCGTTATCAGCTCCGGGAATTTTCGACGGAACTTCAATAAGAGCAGGGGCTACGGTGCCATCGCCGTAAACGAATGCTTCAGGGTTTTCTGCAGGAGGCGGAATGAGAGCTTCGTCGTATTTTGTGAAGTTCACACCGTCGCGGCTTGACATAAAGAGACCGTCGCTTATCGCAAGTCCCATTCTCGCCATTTGCTTCATTCTGACAAGGCGTTCCTCTCTTCCGCACAGCTCGTCGTAGTTCTTTGTCCATGCCTTTCTTTCAACGTAGCGCAGAGGAAAAGCAACAAATAGATGAGGCGCTCTGGGGTAAGGAAAGACAACGTTGTTATAAAGCTGATAGTCTAAACCGTTAAATTTTATGGGTTTTTGTAAACTCCAATTTACAAAATCGTCAGATTCTATGACTCTGACGTCTCGCATAAAGGAAAACGTTCCGTCGCCGGGCTCGCGCAGTAGGAATTTTTCCGGGTCAAAGAGAGCGTTTGCGGTCTTGTCGGTATAGGAGCGGTCCGATATTGGAATATTGTCACCCGGCTCGTGCTCACCCCTAAAGTAACAGAAGTACTTTTTGTGATATTCGCTCCAGAAGGATCGGTTTTGCGAGTCAAACTCTCCGTCATCGGTGACGAGTCTCGGTTTTGCAAAATGAATTCCGTCATAGCTGAAAAGAGCGAGAAGCGCGGCGTGTCCCTGCCACCAGGCAACCATTTTGTAGCGTTCATCAGGCAGACAGTCGGGATTTTCGTCAAAGAACACCGAGAAGTTGTCAAAGCCTGTAAATTCAAACTTCGAGAGCATCTCAAGATCCATTATTATATTGTTGTCTGCAGAACCATGAAAATCAACAATCCCAAGCGACGGGCGTATCCAATTTTCGCCGTCATCACTTTCGAGCAAAGAGATGTATTTTTCCTTCGGTGAGATGGTGGACGTGTAGTACATGCGCCATTTTCCCTCCGCGAAGATAGGGCAGAAGAATGTGTTGTACCTTCCTTCCCAGGGCTTGTCAAGCTCTAAAATCACACCGCGTCTCACAGGCTTGTTGAGTCTTACTTCCGCATTAGTTTTTGTTTCATTTATCAGAAATCTGTCAAAAAAGCATTCTCTTCTGTTACCTATGTTGATCATAAGCCACCTCTATAAACCAGCGTTTTTCTTAATTATAATACAGTAGAGAGAAAAAGTAAATAACCAAAAAGTAGAAAAGCAAAAATAGCTTTTCTACTTAATAATTATCAGATAATAATTTTTTGCTCCATGGGTCCGCACGTTACGTGGTAGTAGCCTGTATTTTCCTTATGGAATTGGCGCTCTTCGGCGGTTTTTCCGATTTTTACGGTGTAGTCGCCAAAGAAGCCTCTGAAATATGCGCGCCCCTCTTCGTCTGTTATAAGGTTGACGTCTGTTCTCCACTCATTGTTTATAAGGTCGTCAAGGACGTCGAAGGCTTTTTTGTGGCTCATATCATTACGCAGAAGTCCTGCATGGAAGCGGTTTTCATCACCGTATGCCGTTCCGTCAACCATATTCCACCAAACGATTGACTCCACCTTTTCGGTACTGAACCAAAGGCGGTACATTCTCTTAACAAGCTCTGCTTGTACTTCCTCGTCCTCCGCATCGTTTGACCATGAAGGAATCGAGACCTCGGAAAGATGTAATGGCAGACCAAACTCGGAGTATTTCTTCAGTATATCCATTGTGCGATAGGGGTTGTAAATTGCCTTTTGCTGTTTTTCCGTATCGTCAAAGGCATGGAACTGCATTCCGATTCCCTCGATGTGCGCTCCCTCGGAAAGCCACCGCTTTAGCATCAGGTAATAAACGCTCTTGTCACCCGTGTATTGCGGATCACCAAAGGTTTCATAGCAGCCCTCGTTCCAGAAAAGACGGCTGTAAGGGAAATATTTCTTCGCAATATCAAAGCACCATTTTTCGTGTCCCTCTTCGTCACATACATGAAGGTCACGCATACCAAATTCGCCGTGAGCATTCCTGTAAACTGTGTACATTTCATTGATAACGTCAAGGTCAATAATGTCCTCACCGTATCTTTCGGCAATTTCGGCAGAGCGCTTCTCAATTGCCATTTTTAGAGAGCGAAAATCTCTCGGAATCCACTTCGGGTTAAAGGAGTTGTACATAAGGCAATGTCCCTTAATTCCTATATGGTTTTCGTTACAGTAATTTTTAATTAAGTCAAGGGCAGGGCGGCGGTAAATATTTTCAGAATCTGCCGAAAACCTGGGATTCCCCTTTTCCGGCTCCAAGGTATCCCAGTAAAGAGGCATTACCGCATAGTTAAAGAGCTTTGCAAATTCCTTACGATAAAGCTCGTTTCTTCTTTCGTCGGGAAATTGGTCAAGAAGGAAGATAGCACAGCCAAATTTGAACTCGTGGCGCGAAAGCTTTGCTTCGACCTTAACACCTGAAAGGGGTTTTCCGTCTTTGTCGGTAACCTTAATGCAGAAAAGCCCCTTGCGATGCTCCTCAATGCCGCGATCAATCATAGGCTCGCAAAATTCCGAAAGCTTGTCAAAATGGCGTATCAGTTCTCTATTGTTCATAATTTTCCTCTCCCATATGTCAAAATTCATATTCCTCGTTAAATTCCATAATAAATCCACCATCAATATTGTCAGCAAAGAGGTGTGGATTCTCTGAATTGGATGCAAACATATCGTAGTGATTGGGTATATTTGTCTTTGCTCCGATTTTTTTAGCAATAGTCAATGCTTCGTTCACATTCATATTGCCAAGTCTGCCGTTAATACAGATAAAGGTCGCGTCGGGTTTATATTCCGAAATTTCAAAAAGCCTTTCGTTAAACAGTGTGTCACCGCTAAAGTAGAGAGTTTTGTTTTCGGCATTAACTATAAGACCGAAAGCCTCGACAGTATGGTCGGCAAAGACTGCTGTGAGTGTGATGTCGCCGATTTTTAGCGTTTCACCCATAGAAAGAGCTTTGACGTTGGTTTTACCGAGAGAAATTAATTTTTCCTTACCCTCGGCCGTGGTTATAAAAAGCTGATTTTCGTTGATGTGCGCAACGGTGTCGGGGTCAAGGTGGTCAAGATGGTCGTGGGTGCAGATTACGGCATCGCAGAAAATGTCAGCGGGATCTATCGGAATAGGCAAAAGCCTCGGTCTGCCCGCAACTCTGTTCACACTGTCCGAAAGATAGGGGTCTATGATAATTTCGGTGTTTGCGGTTTTGACAATATATCCGCTTTGACCTAAAGGGCGAATCTTCATTGAACGCTCTTACCTCCGTCAACGTATATACTCTGTCCCGTAATATATCTTCCATCCTCGGAGCAGAGAAGCGAAACTATGCCTGCGCAGTCCTTCGGTTCACCGTAAAATCCAACAGGAATCGAGTCGGTTACCTTCTTTGCATACACGGGATCGGAGAGAGCCTCCACATTTCTGTCGGTATAGATAACACCGGGAGCAATATTGTTGACTGTTATGCCGTCCTTTGCAAGCTGAAGTGAAAGAGAACGCATCATATTTTCCTGCGCCGCCTTGGATGCGGAATAAACCAGCATATCGGGATGAGGCTTTGCTTCTTGAACAGAGCCTATGGTAATAATTCTACCCCAGCCCTGTTTTTTCATATTCTCGACAACTCCTTGTATAAGCACAAGCGAGGAAATAAAGTTGCAATTTAAGTGATCGTAACAATCATTTACGCTTATTTCTCTCCAAGGCGTGCGGTACTGAACGGAAGCATTTAACACTAAAATGTCAATATCAGTTAACATTTTTGAGAGTTTTTCGGTTTCTTCAATGTTCATAAGGTTCGCGGATAGAGTTTCCGCGACACCGCCGTTTTTCTCTATCTCTTCTTTAAGGCTTTCAAGGTGGCGGCTGTTTGTTGCTCCGTGAATTATCACCCGAAAGCCGTCCTTTGCTAGGCGGAGAGCTATGGCTCTGCCAATTCCTCTTGACGAGCCTGTTATAAATGCAGTTTTCATAGTTTTACCTCTTACAGTGCCGTCTGCGTATCATTGGGATCGCCGTTTCTTGCAAGGTCGTATTCCTTTGACCAATCGAGGTCGCGGTATTCCTCGCCCCTCGGGTCGTTCTTTATCCAGTCGAGAAGCATATCGAGCATCTCTTCAGACCAGGTGTTTTTATCTATCTGCGCTGTGGTAAATTTGCCTTGACATATCATCTCAAAGCCAAAATCATCCTTAACGTGAGTCTTTGCCGCACCCTCAACAACGTCGGGGACAAGATGTGATGGAATAAACAGGACACCGCCTCCCGCACCGAATACAA
>JAZOAA010000113.1:0-4793 GCA_045595265.1 Eubacteriales bacterium | reverse complement strand
GCTGACAGAGTTGCGCTTGCGTTCCTTGTTGACGCATATGACGAGGAGGAGCTTTCCGAGGGTGACGTAAGAGTCGTTCTTCACCTCCACCCCGCGCTCGCACCCGTTAAGGCTGCGGTTCTTCCTCTTTCAAAGAAGCTTTCCGATAAGGCGCTTGAGCTTTATGACGAGCTGGCGAAGGAATTTAACGTTGACTTTGACGAAACAGGCTCTATCGGTAAGAGATATCGCCGTGAGGATGAGATTGGTACTCCCTTCTGCATCACCTACGACTTTGACACCGAGACCGACGGCTGCGTTACCGTCCGTGACAGAGATAGCATGGAGCAGGTGCGTATTCCTCTCACCGAGGTTAAGTCTTATATTGCAGAACGCCTTAAATTCTGATTTATAAAAAGCCGTTTGCATTATCTTACCGCGCGTTTTATTTATCATGAAACCGACTTTGATTAAAAGGCACGCAGCCGCCGCGCGCGCCGCCTTTCCGCTGACCGTACCTGTTCTTGCAGGATATACCTTCCTCGGACTTTCATACGGTGTGCTTATGGCGTCGCGCGGATTTTCTCCGCTGATTACGATGCTTGCAAGCCTCTCAATTTACGGCGGCTCTATCCAGTACGCGCTCGTCGGACTGCTGACGGGAGCGTTTTCCCCTGTCGAAACCTTCATTCTCGCGTTCGTCATTGACGCAAGGCATATTTTTTACGGCATCTCGATGCTTGATAAATATAAGGGAATGGGGTTAAAGAAGCTCTATCTGATTTTCGCAATGACCGACGAGACCTTCTCGGTAAATTATATTGCCGAGCCTCCGAGGGATATTGACAGAGGACTGTTTTATAGCTATATTTCGCTCTTTGACCACTCCTATTGGGTCACTTTTTCTACACTCGGGTGTCTTTTCGGCTCGCTTATACCCACGGATATCAAGGGCTTTGACTTCGCGATGACGGCGCTCTTTGTCGTTATACTTCTCGAGCAGCTTCTCGAGGGAGTGAAAAATCTGCCCTCGGTGCTTATCGGTGTGGGCGGCTCGGCTCTGGCGCTTTTAGTCTTTGGCGCGGGCGACTTTTTGATACCCGCAATGGTGCTTATGCTGCTTCTTCTCGCGGTGTTTAAGAAGCCTATCGACTCGCTCCACGACAGAGCAGAAGAGGAGGCGGCAAAATGAGCGAATTTGAAATTCTTGTAACCATAGCCCTTGCGGCGCTGGGTACGGCGGCAACGAGATATCTGCCGTTTATCGTATTCAATTCAAACAAGCCGACTCCGAAATACCTCGTCTATCTTGGTAAGGCTCTGCCGCCTGCCGTTTTCGGTATGCTGGTCGTCTATTGCCTTAAGGCGTTGGATTTTACCGACGTGTCGGGGTACGTTCCCGAGATTTTGGCGATTTCTCTGACGGTGGGAGTGCATCTCGCGTTTAGAAAAATGCTCGTATCCGTAACCGCGGGAATGGTGGCTTATATTCTGCTTGTAAACCTGATTTTCGTCTAAAATGTAAACAAAGGATAACAAAATTATGCAAAAAGTGCAAAAAATTGCATCTTTTACAGTTGACCATGACCTCTTAAGCGAGGGCATTTACGTGTCGCGCATCGACGGTGATATAACCACATACGACCTGCGTACGAGAGTGCCTAATGCAGGTGATTATATGGACAATCTCACCATGCATTCCGTGGAGCATATGTTCGCAACCTACGTGCGCTCGAGTGCTATCGGCGAGAGGGTGATATACTTTGGCCCTATGGGCTGTCAGACGGGATTTTATCTTCTGGTGCGCGATGCGGACAATTCGGAAGTGCTTTCGGTCGTCATTGACACCTTGAAGAAGATTATAGACCACTCGGGCGAGATGTTTGGCGCTGTGCGCCGCGAGTGCGGAAATTATAAAAACCTCGACCTTGCCGCAGCCAAGCGCGAGTGCGAGAGATATCTCAAAATTCTCGAAGGCAAGGAAAACGACTTTTTATATAAAGGGGAAAAGGTATGATAGCGGATATCGGAATTATAGGCGCGATGTCGCCCGAGGTCGAGTCGCTTGTCGCTATGCTTGAAGGCGCGTCGAGCGAGACTGTCAGCGGTATCACGTTCCATACGGGACTCCTTCTCGGTAAGAGAGCCGTTATCGCGCAGTGCGGTATCGGCAAGGTGTTTGCCGCTATTTGCTGTGAGATTATGATATTGAAATATTCGCCCTCGCTGGTCATAAACACGGGTGTGGGCGGTGCGCTTGCCACAGAGCTACAAACGGGAGATATCGTCATAGCCGACAAGCTCTGCCAGTACGATATGGACACCTCTCCCATAGGTGACCCGAAGGGGCTTATCTCGGGGATTAATAAAATCTACTTTGACACCGACTCTCGCGCGGTGGAGATACTCACTCGTGCGGCAGAGAGCCTCGGACTTTCGGCTGTGGTCGGAACTATCGCGACCGGTGACAGATTCATTGCCTCCCCGGAGGATAAAAACAAAATTCTATCCGTCTTTCCCGCCGCAGCCTGCGAGATGGAGGGCGGTGCGGTTGCCCACGCGGCATACATAAATGACACGCCCTTTATCGTAATCCGCGCAATCTCCGACTCGGCAGACGGCGAGGCAACCATGGACTATCCCACCTTCTTGCCCATAGCGGCAAAAAATTCGCAAAATCTCACCCTCGCTCTTGTAAAAGAATGGTGACTGCGCGGCGCCGCCGCGCAAATGAGGAATGAGAAATGATAATTCCAAGCCTTCCCAAAGGGGAAGGCTAATAAAAATCACGGTGTCCGAAAAAACGGACACCGCTTTTGTTTGTGTGACAACAATGGAAGAAAGCTTTTTGTTTCGCGACAAATGGAGTTTGCGTTGTTTATAAATTTTGCTATTTCATGTTCATTATCTCCGTTTCAAAATATCGTTACAGTACCATTTTACTACATATTGATTGTAATGTCAATACAATTTTTCGATTGTATGATATAATCTCCATATTAAACAAAAATTTAATAAAAAAATGCTTGAAATGGAGAGTAAATATGCATTTTTACCAAAGAATAAAAGATTTGCGAGAGGACAATGACAAAAACCAAACACAGATTGCGGAAATTTTAGGTATGCGCCAGCAGCAATACGCTCGTTATGAGAGTGGTGTTCAAGAAATTCCGCTTCACCATCTGATAACTCTTGCGAGATATTATAACGTATCGCTTGATTACCTCGCAGGGCTTATTGATACACCGCGAAAATTGAATTGATTTTGATACACGGAAGGACGAACGCCGTGTCAAGAAAGCCTTCCCCAAGATAGGGGAAGGGGGACCGCCTTTGGCGGTGGATGAGGATGACTTTGGCAAGGGTGCGCCCCTTGTAAACGCCTTGACTTGCAGGCGGTTCGGGTAAGGAGATTTCTCGCCTTGTGTTACCGTCTGCGCATTTAATTTCTAACGCTCGAAATGACAACTTGGAGCGAAGAAAAAATTGAAATTAGAAATATAAAAAAGCCGACTCACACCTAAAATTAGGCAGATGAGTCGGTTTTTCTTTGTTTTTTTATATTATTTACTGCTTTTTTGGCAGATTTTTCATCAGGAGCTTTGCGCCGTCTATCGTATAGAGCACGAAGGAAATCAGCATGATAGTAACCGATGCGCTGATGCACGCGGCAGATACCTCGGCAGGAATGGAAATCCAGAGAACGTGGAGCAGGATTATACTGTGAAGCACGACGGTATTAAGCTTTCCGTGCCAAACAGCACCAACGACGATGTCTGTTTTCTTAAACAGTACAAGTCTTAAAATAAAGCTCGATACTTCCTTGATTATCATGATTATAAGCGGAAGAAGCATAAGCGGAAATCTGGTAACGAGGCAGAAGAGCACCGCTATCTGCGTAAGCTTGTCTGCTACGGGGTCGATAGCCTTGCCAAAGTCGCTTATCATATTAAACGTTCTTGCAATATAGCCGTCAACGATATCGGTGATTGACGACAGCACTATCACTACCGCCGCCCACACAAGCTCACCGGTCAGGTAAAGCCAGAGTATAACGGGTATCAGAGCAAGCCTCAAGAACGACAGCATATTAGGTATGGTAAGTATTTGCTCTTTAGAAAATATAGATTTTTTAGTATCTTTCAACTCTTCGCTCATAGCACTCCTACCTCTAAAAAGTTCGTATAGTAATAATTGTAGTCCTTTTTTTATGGTAATTCAAGAATAAATTGTAAATTTTTATAATATTGTAGAAAAATGTAAAAACCGTGCGGCGCTCTTTTGAGGTGAAAATCACCTTTACACCTTTGACGACTCGCGCTCCTTTAGCTTGCAGCCGACGTATATCTCGGACTCGTACTCCTCGCCCTTTATCTTCGATATAAGCGCCGTGGCTACCTCTCGGCAGGTGTCCTCTATCTCGTGGCTTATCGAGGAGAGGGGCGGGGTTGAATATTCGGAGGCGGGCGCGTCGTCAATGCCGATTATCGCAACGTCACTCGGTATCTTTATTCCCTTTTCGGTAAATGCGCGTATAGCTCCGACAGCCACCCTGTCGTAAGCGCAGAATAGCGCGCGGGGAAGATTTGCGCGAGAGAGCAGCTCCATAGCGCCAAGATATCCTCCGCGCTCAAAGCGCTCGGGCGCGGTTACAAAGTACTCGTCACGCGCATCGCCGTACACCTCGCATACGGCCTCCCTCACCATTTCGCGCCTGCCGTTCGTGTGCGGCTCACCGATAAATCCGACGCTCTCCACTCCCGCTTCTTTCCAGGCGAGAACCGCGTTATTTATCGGAGTTTGCAAATCTTTAT
>JAZOAA010000112.1:0-7568 GCA_045595265.1 Eubacteriales bacterium | reverse complement strand
TCGGTATTCGGTCTCGGACTTGGCGGCCTTGCAATCTACTGGTTCGCTTATAAGAAGAAGAGCTTCTCCGACCTTAAAAACGTCATTATGGCTCTCTTTAAGAAGGCATAATTAAAAAAATATATCAAAAGAGGCTGTCACAAGACAGCCTCTTTAAGTTTGATAAAGGGCTAGGCAGATTTGAGGAAAAATCGGTGTTTGCGACCGAAGCTGTATAAACATACAGCGAGAGTTCAGCAAACGACGATAGAAAAAGTCCATTAAAATGGGGAAATCCGTAGGATTTCAACCTAACCACCGTATTATCCTGCAAAATTTCTGTAATTTTAGACGGTTTTTTGTGATTTTTTGGACTTTTTCGATTTTACCAAATATGACAGCCCTTTTTTTGTAAAAAAGTATGGAAATTTCAGCAAATATGTGGTAAAATATATATCAGTAAAAACAGAAGGAGAGCACCGTGGTACTCATCATAGCGGAAAAACCCAGCCTTGCGCGCAATATAGTTGCCGGCATTGGTGAAAAAATGGATAAAAAAGACGGCTACTTCATAGGCGAAAGCTATATCGTCAGCTGGGCGTTCGGTCACCTCTTCTCTCTTTGTGATATCGAGACGTACAATCCATCAAAGGACGGCAGATGGACGCTTGACAATTTGCCCTGTTTCCCGAAGGAATTTAAGTTCGAGCTTCGTAAATCCGATGACAAAAAGTCCGTCGATAAAGGAGTTAAGAAGCAGTTTTCTATACTTGAGGCCCTCTGCAACCGTGACGATGTTGACACTATCGTGAATGCGGGGGACGCTGACAGGGAGGGTGAGATAATCGTCAGACTTTGCGTTGATAACGCACTGAAGAGCGAGAAGCGAAAGCTTCGTCTTTGGCTTCCCGACCAGACTCCGGAGACGGTTGCGAAGGCGCTCTGTGAGATGCGCGACGAGAGTGAGTACGATAACCTTGCCGGCGAGGGATATGCGAGGACGTATATCGACTGGCTCTACGGTGTGAACCTTACAAGGTTTGCGACCATCAGGACGGGCAAGCTGCTCAGGGTTGGCAGAGTCATAGCACCCATAGTGCGCGCCATATACGACAGAGATATGGAAATACGCAATTTTAAGCCCGAAAAATATTTTGTCATACAGTCATCTGAAGAAACAAACGGTGAGAAAATCGACCTTGTAAGTAAAGAAAAGTTTGCAAAAGATGAAGAAAACAAGGCGTCGGAGCTTGCATCACGCTATAACGAAGCGGGTGCTGTCGTAACCGCGGTTGACAGTAAAAAGGATAAGATTTTCCCCGGAAAGCTCTTTTCTCTTTCCACTCTTCAGAACGTTCTCGGCGAAAAATATAAGATGTCAATGACCGACAGCCTAAAAATAATTCAGAAGCTATACGAGGAAGGATATCTCACTTATCCGAGAACCAACTCCGAGTATCTTGCGACAGCCGAGAAGGATAAGATGCGCTCAATAATCTCAAATATTTCAAAGCTCGGCTATCCCGTAAGATTTAAGGATTCGAAGAGCATTTTTGACGATTCTAAAATCGAGGCGCACTCAGCGCTCACCCCCACCTATAAAATTCCGCCGAAGGAGAAGCTCTCACCTGATGAGTCGAAGGTTTATTCGACTGTGTTCAGACGGTTTGTTGCCGTTTTTTGCTCGGAGGAGTGCGTTGCCGAAAAGAGTGAAATTAAGATAAAGGTCGGCGAGTACGAGGAGTTTTCTCTCAAGGGTACGGTCATTCTCGAGCGCGGCTGGACTAAATACGACGATTATAATAAAAAGGATAAGATATTGCCCCGCCTTGCAGTCGGCGATGCGGTGAACGTTAATTTCGCCCCTGCCGAAAAGCAGACCACACCCCCCAGGCACTACACCATCACCACCTTAAATAATTATCTTAAAAATCCCTTTAAGGACGATAAGGCGAAGGCGAAGGAGCTTGAGGAATCAGGCGATATCGACGATGCCGACGATTATAAGGCTATTTTTGAGGGACTTGAGCTAGGCACGGAGGCAACGCGCTCGGGCATTATAGATAATGCGAAAAAAAGCGGATATATCGAGCTAAAAAAGGACGTCTACTCAATTTTGCCGGGCGGTGAATATTTCATCGAGTCGCTTGGCGCTCTGTCCATAAGCATGGATAAATATAAGACCAGCGAGCTTGGCAAGGCGCTAAAGAAGGTCTACCGCGGTGAGATGACCGTGACGGACAGCGTTAAGCTTGCCGAGAGTGAAATTGCAGAGGTTTTCGAGAAGGCAGGACGCGATGCGCCCATAATTACGGGCGTTGATACGGGAAAATACGGAGCGATAGTCGGTGCGTGCCCTCTTTGCGGCGATAAGGTCGTAAGAGGAAAATACAGCTATGGCTGCATCGGCTTTGAGCGTGGGTGCAAGTTCCGAGTGGGAATAAACATCTGCCGCCGCGACATACCCATAGTGGAGATAGCGCGTCTGCTTTCCGAAGGCTCGACCGCGCGCCTTGACGGCTTCATTTCCAAGAACGGAAAGCGCTTTGATGCCCGTCTTATAATCAAGGACGGTCAGGCAGTTTTTAATTTTGATAAATAATCAGTAACAAAAAAATTCCTCCCGCGTATCATAAAAGTAGGCGTGACAAAAAAACACACGCACGACACTTCGGAGGAAAACATAATGAACAACAACTGCTTATGCCACATCTTTGATGACAACTGTACTTGGATAATTATCCTTGCGATAATTGTAGTATTCTGTTGCTGCTGCAACAACTAATCCGCTGTGAATTTTGACTTATAGACGCCGATTTCGCGGCTTGACGTAGGTAACTACGCCCGGCGCCCCGAATATCGACGCTCTAAGCCTAAAATTCAAGAGCGGCTTGAGATTTTGCCGTTCGTTTGAGAAGAACGACAAATCTATCTCAAAAAATTCTCACCACTTAATGCCTATTGCAATTAGGCTCTAAGCCTAAAATTTAAGCGCGGCATAAAGTCCTAACGTACGTTTAGGAAATTTCAATCAGACAATAATGAGAAGAGCAAACACAGAAGGACATAATACCTTTATGCTTGCTCTTTTCTTTTTTTGATTACACTGTATATTAATATTGAAAGGAAAAAATATGGGTCAAAAGTATTTTGGCACAGACGGCTTCAGGGGAGAGGCAAACGTCACACTCTTTGCCGAGCAGGCTTATAGGATAGGAAGATTTCTCGGCTGGTATTACCGCGAGGGAGCGGGCAGGCGCGGGCGGATAGTTATAGGCAAGGATACGCGCCTTTCGGGATATATGTTAGAGTATTCCGTGGCGGCGGGGATAGTCGCCTCGGGCGCTGACGCTTATATGCTTCACGTCATAACGACGCCGGGTGTTTCTTACGTTACGAGGCAGGACTCCTTTGACTGTGGAATAATGATAACCGCATCGCACAATCCCTATTACGATAACGGTATCAAGGTGATAAATTCACAGGGCGAGAAGCTCTCGGAGGACGTAGAGCGGCTCATGGAGGCTTATATTGACGGTGACGTGTCGGCGCTTTCTATATCCGAGGACGACCTGCCGAGAGCGCAGGGGGCGGCGCTCGGGCGCATATGCGATTACGACTCGGGCAGAAACAGATATATGGGGTATCTTATCTCTCTGCCTTCAAATTCTTATCGCGGAATGAAGATTGGACTCGATTGTGCCAACGGCGCAACCTGGCATATCGCGGCGGCGGTGTTTGGCGCTCTCGGCGCTAAATGCTATCAGATAGGAAACGAGCCGAGCGGAATTAACATCAACGACGGCTGCGGCTCAACGCACATAGAGCGCCTCTCTCGCTTGGTGAAGGAAAAGCGGCTTGACGTGGGATTTGCCTTTGACGGTGACGGTGACAGGTGCATTGCGGTTGATGAAGAGGGAAGAGTGGTTGACGGAGATGCGATAATCTATATTCTTGCAAACAGGTTAAGGGATAGGGACGCGCTTGAGGGTGGGTGCGTTGCCGTAACGGTGATGTCAAACAGCGGATTTCTTGAGAGTCTTGAACGCAGAGGCATAAAATACATCACTACCGCCGTGGGTGACAAATTCGTTTACGAATGTATGCAAAACGGCGACCTTTCGCTTGGCGGTGAGCAATCGGGGCATATAATTATAAGAAAATATGCGACCACGGGCGACGGTATCCTCACCGCCCTTATGCTCTGCGAGCAGATGTGTGATGAAGAGAAAAGGCTCTCCGAGCTTTGCGAGGGATTGACTCTCTATCCGCAGCATCTTCTGAATATCAGGGTTTCGGATAAGGACGCTGCCGCATCGGACGACAGGGTAAAGCGGGCGATTGCCGCGGTTAATGAAAAAATAGGCGGCAGGGGCAGAGTCCTTCTCCGTAAGAGCGGAACGGAGCCTGTGCTGCGTGTGATGGTCGAGTGCGAGGGCGACGGCAGGTGCCTAGAATACGCGGAAGAAGTTGCCGAGGCGATAAGGACGGGGGAATATTTCGTTGGATAAATCTGTAAAAATATGCGAGCTGTATACAAAAATTCCAAGGAATCTCACACCCCTCGTTTCCCTATGCGAGTACCCGTGGCAGCTATTACCTATAATAAAAGAGTACACGGCTCGTCTTGTATCATCGGGTATTGAGGGCTATACCCTCATAGGTGACGGCATACTCGTCGGTGCTGACGTGCAGATTTGCGACGGAGTAACCCTTACGGGTCCTTGCATTATCGGCAGCGGCACGGTGCTTCGGCCGGGGGCATATATTCGCGGCTCTGTAATCATTGGCGAAGGGTGCGTTATCGGAAACTCCACCGAGCTGAAAAACTCTATTATTATGGACCGTGCGCATCTTCCGCACTACAACTATGTCGGTGACTCGGTTATCGGATACAGGGCGCATCTTGGCGCGGGGGCTATATGCTCAAATCTTAAGAGCGACGGGTGTGAGGTCGTGATACACGCTGATAAGGATTATCCCACGGGACTTCGCAAGGTTGGGGCGTTTGTCGGAGATTTTTGCGAGGTTGGCTGCTCATCTGTTCTCAATCCCGGAACTGTCATAGGGCGGGGTACGAGAGTGTACCCGCTTACCGCCCTAAGAGGCGTATATCCTGCTGAATGTATAGTAAAAGGAACAGACAATGTTGTAAAAGTAACTTAAAAAGTAAACAAAAGTAGCGCTTTTGCGCAAATTCGACCTAAAAAGTGTAAAACTTGTGCTTTTTCTTGAAAAAAGCTTGACAAGTGCGGCGCAGAATGATATACTTTATCTACCTTATAAATTAATAAACAAAAAGGATAGAGGCGCAGACTTCATCAGTAACGCGAAGAGTAGCTTGGAAAAAAGCGCGTGTGAAAGGGGAGGCTGCCGAAGCAGAGCCGATTTTTCCGTTGGCTTTTGCTGGTGTGTGCGATAACATCGCCTACACTGTCGCTTCATGGCGGAGAGCTATCGTGTGATTTGCATTTTGCATTTTTGCGCACGGTTCTCCGTGCGCGTTTTTGTTTATAAAAAGGAAAAAAGAAAGGATTTTTTAAGCTATGACAAAGACAAAAAAGATTACTCTGGCTGTGTTTGCCTTCATCACCGTTGCCCTCTTGGTGACAGCTGGCTTCACGGCAGGCGAGAACGGTCTTTACGGTACGTTCTGGTCACTGTTTCCGCCCGTTGTGGCGATAGCGCTCGCGCTTATTACCAAGGAGGTTTACAGCTCGCTGTTCATCGGTATTCTGACAGGCGCGCTCCTTCATGCTAATTTCTCGTTCACCGGCACGGTTGACACGGTTATCGGCGACGGCCTTATCAGCGCCGTTGAGGGAAATGCAGGTATTTTCATCTTCCTTGTAGAGCTTGGCGTTATAGTTGCTCTTATTAACGGCACAGGTGCTGCGAAGGCGTTTGGCCGTTGGGCTGAAACTCACATTAAGACAAAGCTCGGTGCGGTTCTTGCAACCTTTGCTCTCGGCGTGCTTATCTTCATCGACGACTATTTCAACTGCCTTACCGTCGGTTCGGTAATGGCTCCCATCACCGACTCCAAGAAGATTTCGAGAGTGAAGCTCGCGTATCTCATTGATGCAACCGCAGCTCCCGTTTGTATGATAGCTCCTATCTCCTCTTGGGCGGCAGCTGTTTCGAGTAACGTAACCCCCGAGGTTGCGGGCGATATGACGGGTCTTGAGCTGTTCGTAAACGCTATACCCTTCAACTTCTATTCTCTCCTTACTCTCGTATTCATTATAACTCTTGCTTATATGGGCTTTGACTACGGTAAGATGTCCGAGTTTGAGATAAAGGCGCAGGGCGGTGAGCTTGGCGCAATGGGCGGTGCCGGCGACGAGGTTGCAGATAACCCCAGAGCTAAAGTCATAGACATCATTCTTCCCATAGTTACACTTATAGTTACGAGTATTCTCTCTCTTATGTACGTTGGCGGCTTCTTCGACCCCGAGCAGCCCGAGTATTATATGAACTTCGTTGACGCCTTCGGTAACACCGACGCAACGGTAGGACTCCCCTTCGGCGGACTTATCTCGCTCGTGCTTATCATAGTTTACCTCATCTGCCGCCGCCACATCACCTTTGACGGTGCGATGAAGGCACTTCCCAAGGGCTTTATCGCTATGGTTCCCGCAATACTTATCCTCACCTTTGCAAATGCGCTTAAGAATACTACAAACCTTCTTGGCAGCGATGACTTCGTTAAGAGCATTATGCAGGGTGCAGAGGGCTTTGCGGCGCTTCTTCCCGCGGTTATCTTCCTTGTTGCTTGCTTCATCGCCTTCGCGACTGGAACGAGCTGGGGCACCTTCGGTATCCTTATCCCGATAGTTCTCAGCGTATTCGAGGCTGGCGACCCCTTGCAGTTCATCGGCATTTCCGCCTGCCTTGCAGGTGCTGTTTGCGGTGACCACTGCTCACCCATATCGGATACCACGATTATGGCGTCTGCCGGCGCACAGTGCAACCACGTTGACCACGTTTCGACTCAGCTTCCTTACGCTATCACCGTTGCGGCAATTTCGTTCGTAATGTTCGTAATCTCCGGCTTCGTTAAGAGTGCATGGATCTGCCTGCCTATCGGTATAGTTCTCACCGTTGCAACTCTGTTTGTTATCAAGATGGTAACACAGAAAAAGGCAAAATAAGAAAAGCTAAAGTAAAGCCTCCCTTGTGCAAAGGGAGGCTTTTTGTATTGAAAAACTAATCAAGTTAAGCTTTTGAGCCTTTTTATTTTTTCTTCGCTCGGTGCGGTGAAGGAGATAACATCTCTGCCAAGGGCTGCGTACTTATACTCACCCATTGCGTGATAGGGCAAAAGCTCGATTTTCTCGGCTCTTTCTGCAATTTTTTTTATGGCTTTTATCTCCTCCTCCGAGTCGTTTATGTTAGCGATTATGGGAGTGCGGACAATTACGCGACAACCTTTGTCAAAAAGCCTTTTAAGGTTAGATAAAATAAGTTCGTTTGTGACACCGACGTATTTTTTGTGCTTCTCGCTGTCCGAAATTTTTACGTCATAGAGAAAGAGGTCGGTGTAAGTAATTATTCGCTCAAAATACTCGGGAGGCACGTGCCCCGCG
>JAZOAA010000111.1:0-8297 GCA_045595265.1 Eubacteriales bacterium | reverse complement strand
TTGTCTTCCTAAGACCGCTTGGCCTCCGACTTTCATCCACCGCTTACCGCCTTCGGCTGCGGTCCCCCTTCTCGTTGCGACTCGGTCACAGAACGGCTCTGACGTTATTAACGTCATTCACTACCGTCCTGCCGCTTCGCTACCCTATCTTGGGGAAGGCTTATTTGAGTTCGCGGGTTTCGATATGGTCCATATCGGTGAATTCCTGGTTTTCACCGCACATAGCCCAGATGAACGAATAGTTCTTCGTACCGACGCCGGAGTGGATAGACCAAGAGGGAGAGATAACTGCCTCTTCGTTATGCATTATGATATGTCTTGTTTCCTTCGGCTCGCCCATCATGTGGAATACTGCGTCGTTAGGTCCCATATCAAGATAGAGATAAACCTCCATACGTCTGTCATGGGTGTGGCAGGGCATGGTGTTCCAGTTTGAGCCAACCTCAAGCTCGGTAAGTCCCATTGCAAGCTGGCAGGACTTCATAACCTCGGGGTGTATGTACTGGTTGATAACTCTCTTGTTGCAGTCCTCAAGGCTGCCGCAAGGAACCTTACGAGCCTTGGTGATGTCGATTTTAACAGTAGGATACTCGGTGTGCGCGGGGCAAGAGGTGATGTAGAACTTTGCGGGATTGGTCTTATCAACGCTTCTGAACTTTAAGTCCTTATGTCCCTTACCTACGTAGATACCGTCTCTGGGATTCATCTCATAGGTCTCGCCGTCAACGGTGATTATTCCGGGGCCGCCGATGTTGATACAGCCAAGCTCGCGGCGCTCAAGGAAATATTCTGCCGCAAGCTCCTTACCTGCCTGGAGAGTGAGGGTTGCCTCAACGGGCTTCATTCCTATTACTATAATTCTGTCGGTGTGGCTATACACCATTCTGATATTGTCCTTGGTAAAGAGGTTTGCTATATGAAATTCCTCTCTGAGTCTGTCTGTTGTATAATATTTGACGTCTTTTGCATTAGATGCGTCTCTTACTTCCATTCCGTCTATCTCCTTTTTAATATAATTTCCGTAAACTTCCATCTGCGAGAGTGCCGCAAAGGACAGCGAGCCGTCCTCGAGCCTCTGCTGTTTAAGTCCCGTAAGCCTTACAAGCTCGGTGACCTTCTTATCAAATTCAAACGCCTGTCCCTCTGCGGTCTTGGTAAGCTCTACGTGAGTGCGAGTGCCGTCCGAGAACTCAAGGTCTGCTTCCTTCCAATAGGTGTCGTGGGGGAAGTCTGCGCGAATGAATATAACAACCTTCGAAACCTCGACCGGTGCGCCAAAGCGAATCTCAAACTCAAGGTCCTCTCTGAGTCCGCCGCCCCATGAGTGATAGGGATATGCACCGTGATTTGAGTTATCGCACACGCCGTCTATCGCGTTGCGCTCAAAGAAGCATGGCTCCTCGCGAGTAACGAAGTTTGCCCATGCGTGAGGAAAATACTTATGTACGTTGTGGCGGTCGTGGGAGTTGAGCGAAATGAGTCTTTCGTCAAAAATCTCACTCTCCGTCGGCTCTGCTACGATAAATCTGTGGCTGTCACCACAAAATGCGCCGGGCGCGTAGCAGGACGTAAGCTCGCGTCCTGCGGGAATGATAAATTCAAATATTCCGTCAGGCACGAAAACTATCGACTCGGCAAGGCTCTCGTCAAGCTTCATCTTAACATAGGTGGAGTCTGCAAGCTCCAGGCGAATCTTGTCACCCGGCTCGTACTCACCATTATAGCGCTCGTCTATCTCGTCGCCAAAGGTGCGGAACTTGACGTCGCCGTTTGCTCTTATCAGCTTTAAGATAATAATGGTTCTTTACCTCCTGTGGATTTTTTCCGTTACGTATATGATAACATATTTTTTTCAATAAATCAATGTTTTTTAGAAAAATATGGTTTGTCTTAATTTTATCAAATGTTTCCAAATATGCACGAATTATTTGTTAAAGTATTAACTTTTGGTTTTTCTCTTGATTTCAAAGTCAAAATATGGTAATATATTAATTGTGAAAAGTTGTTCTTTTTTTACGGAGGGAAATGTGTATAAAAAGCTTGTCGGCGCATTGTATATTATAAATATCGTTTCCCAGGCAATTTTTACGCTCGCCTTTCCGATACTTTTGGGCTTTGGGATAGCGTGGCTTCTCGTGAGCTATCTTTCCCTTCCCTCCTTCGTTTACGTCATTTTTATAATGCTCGGTGTATTTTCCGGACTTTATTCCATGGTTAAGTTCGTGATAAGCGCTATGGCGGCTTACGAGAGGCTTGAAAAAGAACGTACGGAATCGAAAAAAACAAACAAAATGGGTAATAATAATGGGTAAAAGTAAAAATAATCGCGAGATGACGGTTCTGCTGGTTGGTGAAGCAATAGTTTCGGTAGTTACCGTGGCTTTAGCATTTCTTGTATCTCTGTTTTCGGATTTTTCATTCGATTACACGGTGATTACGGGAGTGCTTCTCGGCTCGGCGGTAATTATACTGAATTTTCTTTTCCTTTCCATATCCGTAAACCGCGCGGTAGACAGCTACCTTGAAGCAAGGGGCAGCCGCGAGATGACCGACGAAGAGGCTGAAAGATTTACTGCCGAGAACTCGATGGTAATACAGAATAAGATAAAAACTTCCTTTATTATAAGAACCGCGACTATGCTTTTGGCTCTTGTTGCGGCGTTTCTTCTCGAGTGGTTTAACCCCCTCTGCACGGCGATACCGCTCCTCGCCTTTCGCCCGATACTTTCCCTCTCGGAGACGGTGCGTATGAAGAGCGACAGCGCCCCAAATCCCGAAAAATTTATTAAATATGAAGAAAAGGAGAGTGATGAATAATGGAGCTTGAAGTAAACGGCCCTAAGGTGTATTTTGAGTTACCCTTCGACCTTCCCGACACGGCAATCTTCACTATGAAGAATCTTATCACTCAAACGACGGTAACGCTTTTTGTAACCACCGTTTTACTGATACTCGTGAGCCTTTTCGTTACTAAAAAGCTAACAAAGCGACCCGGCGGGCTTCAGGTTGTTGCCGAAAAGCTTGTGACTATGCTCTATAATCTCGTAGAGGACACGATGGGCAAGCATAATCTTAAGTTTGCGCCATACATCGGCACGCTCTTCTTATCCTCGATAATCGGTACGCTTCTCGGCATGACGGGAATACTCCGTTCCGCAACCGCTGACCTCTCCGTAACTGCCGCGTGGGCGCTTGTCACGACGGGTATGGTGTGGTACCACAATATCAAAAACTTCGGCTTTGGCGCTTGGCTCAAGGGCTTCACCGAGCCTATCGTAGTCATGACACCTATGAATATCGTTTCCGAGATTGCAAACCCCGTGTCAATGGCGTTCCGTCACTTCGGTAACGTTGCGGGCGGCTCTGTTTTAACCGCGCTTATCTACGGCGCGCTGAGCGCGGCATCGTCTGCTCTCTTCTCTTGGCTTCCGGGTGTTCTTTCGGAAATTCCCTTCCTTGCGGCAGGTATACCCGCATTTCTCTCGATTTATTTCGACCTCTTCTCCGGCTTCGTTCAGGCGCTGGTATTCTCGCTTCTGACGATGGTATACGTTGGCGGAGCTTGCCCGGCACCGGAAGATAAGTAATTTAGTACAAAGCGTGCCGGTGCCACAGTTTCCGCGCTCGCATAGGGCGGCTCGCGCCGTCTTTCGACGGTGCCGAAAACTGATTTTTGATTGGCTTTGTCACACCGCACCGGAAGATAAGTAATTTAGTACAAAGCATGCCGGTGCCACAGTTTCCGCGCTCGCATAGGGCGGCTCGCGCCGTCTTTTGACGGTGCCGAAAACTGAACTATAATTGGATTAAAAAAATAAAAAATAAAAATAAAAAATTCCTAGGAGGAAATTAACAATGGATGCAAGTGCAGCAAAACTTTTGGCAGCAGGTCTGTGTATGGGACTTGGAGCTATCGGCCCCGCTATCGGTGAGGGTAACGCGGTAGGTAAGGCTCTTGAGGCTATGGCCCGCCAGCCCGAGATGGCAGGAAACCTTCGTACAAATATGATCCTCGGTTGTGCTATCACGGAGACCACGGGTATTTACTCGCTCGTCGTTTCTCTTCTTTTGATGTTCATGTTCTAAAGAAAAAACACCGAGAAAAAGGAGAATCCCTATGGGTCTGTTAAACGTGCTTGACAAGTTTGAAAACTTTGTCGGCGTAAATTTCTGGACCATGATTTTTGCGTGGATAAATCTGCTTATTCTCTATCTTTTCTTAAAGAAGCTGCTCTTTAAGCCACTGAAGAATATGATTGACTCAAGACAAAAGGAAATTGACGATATGTATTCCGATGCGGAAGAGAGCCGCGCCTCTGCCGAGCAGATGAAGGGCGAGTATGAAGAAAAGCTCGCGTCGGCAAACGAAGAGAGCGAGAAAATCCTTAAGAACGCACAGCGTTCGGCAAGGCTTCGCGAGGAGGAAATTCTCCGTGAGGCAAACGCCGAGGCGGCTCGTACACTCGAGCGCGCCCAGGAGCAGATTGCTCTTGAGAAAAAGAACGCGATAAATCAGGTCAAGGACGAGGTTTCCGAGATGGCTATCGGCATCGCCGCGGCGGTTATCGAGCGCGACGTCAGCGCCGAGGAGCACAAGGAGCTTATCGACGATTTTATAAACGGTATGGGTGAGTAAGATGGCTTTGGCAAACGAATACGGAAAAGCTCTCTTCCTTCTCACCGAGGAGGAGGGGTGCAGCGACACTGTGCGCACAGAGCTTGAGATTGTGAGTTGCGCACTCGGAGAAAATCCCGAGTATTGTAAGCTTCTTGACTCTCCAAATGCCCCAAAGGCAGAGCGGTGCGCCATGATTGACGAGGCTTTCGGCTCACTTAATGAAAATCTAAAAAATTTACTGAAAATTTTGGTAGAGGGACGCTTGATGCACGCATTTTCACGCGTGCGTGACGAGTATTTTGCCCTTTACGACGACTCTCGCGGAATACTCAGAGCCGTAGCGGTAACTGCCGTACCTCTGAGCAAGGAGCAAGCCGAGCGCTTAGAGAAAAAGCTCTCGGACAAGACGGGTAAGACCGTCCTGCTCTCAAACGAGGTTGATAAAAATATTCTCGGAGGAGTTAAGCTCAGATATTCGGGAATACAGCTTGACGGCTCGGTTAAGACAAGGCTCGATAAGTTTGAGTCGGCTCTTCTTGAGTCCGTTATACAATAACGCTTTGCCACGGCAAAGAGAAGGAAGAACAGATGCAGTCTAGAATAGATGAAATCAGCAAGATAATCAAGGAGCAGATTAAAAACTACTCCAAGGCGACCGAGCAGGACGAGGTTGGCTACGTTATCTCGGTTGGCGACGGTATTGCGAAGGTTTACGGTCTTGATAAATGCAAGTCAAACGAGCTTTTAGAGTTTTCAAACGGAACTCACGGTATGGCTCTTAACCTTGAAGAAACCGTTGTCAGCGCCGTGCTCCTCGGCGGCGACGTCGGCATCAGCGAGGGCTCGCTTGTTAAGCGTACGGGAAGAGTCGTTTCAGTTCCCGTAGGCGAAGAGCTTGTCGGACGGGTTGTAAACGCACTCGGTGAGCCTATCGACGAGCGCGGACCTATAAATCACGAGAGATTTGACCCCATTGAGCGCCGCGCGTACGGTATTATTGAAAGAAAATCCGTATCCGTACCTCTTCAGACGGGTATTAAGGCTATCGACTCGATGATTCCCATCGGCCGCGGTCAGCGAGAGCTTATTATCGGTGACAGACAGACGGGTAAAACCGTTATCGCCACCGACACTATAATTAACCAGAAGGGCAAGGACGTTATTTGTATCTACGTCGCGATAGGTCAGAAGCAGTCCACCGTTACCGGCGTTGTTGAAACGCTGACGAGGGCGGGCGCTATGGACTATACGATAGTAGTTGCCGCAACGGCGTCAGACCCCGCACCCCTTCAGTACATTGCCCCCTACTCGGGCTGTACTATGGGCGAATACTTTATGGACAAGGGACGCGACGTGCTTATCGTTTACGACGACCTGTCAAAGCACGCGGTGGCTTACCGCGCTCTGTCGCTTCTTATCCGACGTCCTCCGGGCCGCGAGGCATATCCCGGCGACGTATTCTACCTTCACTCGCGTCTTCTTGAGCGCGCGGCAAGGCTTTCCGATGAGTGCGGAGGCGGCTCTCTTACCGCCCTTCCCATTATCGAAACACAGGCGGGCGACGTTTCCGCGTATATTCCCACGAACGTTATTTCCATAACCGACGGTCAGATATTCCTTGAAACAGAGCTGTTCCATTCGGGCGTTCGCCCTGCGGTAAACCCCGGTATCTCGGTTTCGCGTGTCGGCGGTAACGCACAGGTGAAGGCGATGAAGAAGGTTTCGGGAACGCTCAAGCTCCTCTACTCGCAGTACAGAGAGCTTGCGGGATTTGCACAGTTTGGCTCCGACCTCGACCCCGATACTAAAGCAAGACTTGAGCAGGGCGCGAGAATCGTTGAGGTTCTTAAGCAGGACAGAAATTCGCCTATTGCGGTCGAGCTTCAGATAGCTATAATTTACTCGGTCGTAAACAATCTCTTAAAGGATATTGCCCTCGAGGATATTAAGGCTTACGAGTCGGCTCTCTTTGAGTATCTTACCTCGTCGTGCGCGCCTCTTCTTGACACGATAAGAACAACGGGCGTGCTCAATTCCGAGAGTGAAGCCGAGCTTAGAGAAGCTATCATTCATACTAAAGAACAGTTCAAAAAGGCATAAAATGCAAAGTTTAGTTTGCAAGAAAGGGGATTTTCAGACGTGGCAGGCGCATCAATGAACGATATAAAATCGCGAATAAAAAGCGTGCAAGGCACGATGCAGATAACCAAAGCCATGGAGCTTGTCGCTACCTCAAAGCTCAGACGTGCGAAGGAGCGCGCCGAGGCATCACGGCCTTACCGCGAGCTTCTCATGAAGGCTATCGACTCCGTCAGCGCATCTTCAGCCACAGCTTCGTCACCGTGGATTACGGAAAGGGAGTCAACGAGGACTCTTTATCTTGTCATCGCGGGTGACAGAGGACTTGCCGGCGGATATAATTCAAACGTTTTTCGCCTTACGGCATCTCTTGCCGCAGAGGGTGACGTCTTTCTCCCCATAGGTAAAAAGGCACTGGAGCATTACAGGCACAAGGGTGTTCCGATTTATTCCGAGAGCTGTGAGTACGCGTCGGATATATCCGTCGGACGTTCGCTTTCACTTGCGGAATCGGTGTGCGAGTCGTTTATTAAGGGAGAATTTTCAAGGGTTATTATAGTTTATACGAAATTCGTTTCTATGATTTCCCAAGTTCCCGCGACCGAGCAGCTGCTGCCGCTTGCGCGGGAGAAAAATTCCGCACCGGGTACAGAGCCGATATACGACGGCAACCCCGAAGAAATACTTGACAAAATAGTTCCGCAGTACGTCGGAGGCATGATTTGCTCATGTCTGTCCGAGGCTCTTGCCTCCGAGTCGGGAGCAAGGCGAACCGCCATGAACTCGGCAAACAAAAATGCCGAGGAGATGATAGACACCCTGATGCTCAGGTTTAACAGAGCGCGTCAGGCAGTCATCACGCAGGAGATTACGGAGATAGTCTCTGGCGCTGAGGCCTTGTAATTTTCATCAAAATTCAAAAGAATTGAGAAAACGTTTATGAACAATAACATAGGTAAAGTAGTACAAATAATCGGCCCCGTTCTTGATATAAAATTTGAGAACGGCAGCCTTCCCAATCTACTGGACGCTATCGAGATAGACCACGACGGCACGCGCGTTGTGTGTGAGGTTGCCAGCCAGATGGGCGACGACGTCGTAAGGTGCATCGCCATGTCCTCGACCGACGGTATGTCGCGCGGTGTGGAGGCGAGAGCTACCGGCTCGGGCATCACCGTTCCTGTCGGAAAGGCAACTCTCGGACGTATCTTCAACCTTCTTGGCGAGGCTATTGATAACGGTCCTGCCGTTGAGGCTGACGAGAGATGGTGTATTCACCGCGACCCGCCCGCATATTCCGAGCAGGAGGGTACGACAGAGATACTCGAGACGGGTATTAAGGTCGTTGACCTTATCGCCCCTTATGCCAAGGGCGGTAAGATTGGTCTTTTCGGCGGTGCGGGAGTTGGTAAAACGGTTCTTATCATGGAGCTTATCAACAACGTTGCAAAGCAGCACGGCGGTATATCGGTATTTACCGGTGTCGGCGAGCGTACCCGTGAGGGAAACGACCTCTATAACGAGATGAAGGAGTCGGGCGTTCTTGAAAAAACGGCGCTCGTCTACGGTCAGATGAACGAGCCTCCGGGAGCGAGAATGA
>JAZOAA010000110.1:0-2244 GCA_045595265.1 Eubacteriales bacterium | reverse complement strand
TTCACGTACTGATTGCCCTCAAGAGCCTTCAAGAGTGTTTCGTCATCTACGGGCCCGTGCGAAAGGGTCGCAGTACCGCGGAACCAGTTTCCGTCATCAAATCTGTTGAGATAATTGCGCTTTGTACTGTATTCGCAGGTGTCGATGTGCGGACATCCGTCAAAGCAACGCTCGGTCGCTCCCTCGGGGGCGTTTTCTTCCTTAAAGTAGGAAAGGTGACCGAATGACTGAACTTTTTTACATTCCTTACCGATGAGCCATTGAAGAATGTCGAGGTCGTGGCAGGATTTCTGCAAGAGCATAAAGGATGAGCGAAGCGAGTTGCCCCAATTACCTCTTACGAAGCTGTGGCTGTGATGTATGTTGCCGACACCCTCTACGTGGTCTATGTTCATTATTTTGCCTATTCTACCGTCGTCAATTATTTTCTTTATGGCGCGGAAGAAAGGAGTGTATCTGAGCACGTGGCATACCAGCACCTGTACGCCCTTTGCCTTTGCGGCCGCTTCAATTTCCTCACATTCCTCGGGAATGGGGGAAACAGGCTTTTCAAGGAGTAGGTCATAGCCTACCTCTATTGCTTTCATAGCGGGTGCGTAATGGTCGCGGTCCATGGTCGCAATAACTGCGGCATCAGCAATTTTTCCGAGTGCGAGCAGGGGCTCCCAGCTCTCAAAGCACATATTCTCGGGGATTCCGTGGAGCTTTGCTATGTATTCTCGGCGAATCTTTATAGGCTCTGCAACTGCTATGAGCTCGAATTTGTCAAGATCGCGTCCCAGTGCGGTGTAGGTGTTTCCACGCTTTCCACCGCCTATCAGTATCAGCTTTTTCTTTTTGTTTTCCATAATATTATCCGCCTTTTGTAAATTAATTCGTTGTATTTTTGCCGTACGGTTGACAGCTCTATGCTTATATGGTAAAATAAAAACAACAAGTAGTCAATATATATTTTGACTTTGTTGTTGTATTTTTTTGTTGTGAGGATGATATGAACAGCTTTAGCTATCGCGCGTTCAAGGATGAGCGGGAGAACCGCTTTAATATTTGCAGCCGCAGGAGCGATGCCTTTCCCATTGAGGTGAACTGCGCGGGGCTCATGAGCCTTGAGCATCCGTTCACTACCTTTAACGAGGGCGGGCGCGAGGACTACTATCTTATGTATATCGTGGATGGAGAGCTTTCCTTCGAGCTCCCTTCCGGTGTGACTGTCGGCTCTGTCGGAGATTATGTGATTTTTCCACCGGCATATGCGTATAAATATTCTAACACCCCGGGAGGCGTGTCGTATTATTACGTTCATTTTACAGGCTCATACGTAGAGGAGCTGCTCGCATCACTCGGGCTTTCGGGTGAAGTGATGTTGCGGCACGCAGGCATAAACAAGAGCGCGAGAGATGCGCTTGTTTCTATGTTCGATACATGGCTTGGCGAGGATAAATATTCCGCGCCCCTGCGCGGTGCGTATCTTGAGGTGGCGCTCATATCCCTTGCATCTGTCGAGTCGGAATCCGGCAGAGGACGAATAGATGCATCACTGTCGTATATCAACGCCTTTTATACGCGTGATATCAGTGTGCCGGAGCTTGCTGCGATGGATAATCTCAGCGTGTCACGGTATAACGCCGTCTTCCGCGAGATAACAGGTACGTCCCCAACCAGGTATATCGCTGAATTGCGAATGAATCACGCCTGCTCCCTATTGAACGGCACCGATATTCCTATCGGAGTAATCGGAGAGAGTGTCGGATACCCAGACAAGCACTTTTTTTCTAAGCTGTTTAAAAAGCATATCGGCGTATCGCCGCAGGAATACAGGCGTCGATGCATCAAGTAGAGGATAAATTTAATCTCTATACTGTATAAAATCCCCGTCACACGATTTCCGTGACGGGGATTGTTATTCTTTGTTTTATAAAAAAGAGCCGCTTCTCACCTTTTGAGAAGCGGCTCTTAAATCTTAATCTTATCAGTAAACGAGAACTGTGTACTTGCCGTTTACAATGAGTGTAAAGAGGTCGACAATCCAGAAAATGAGGTTTCCGATACCTGTTACAAGACCGAGAATACCTGCAAGAAGAACCATAAGATTGTTCGTCTCGGTGAAGCGAATGATGCGGTAAATTCCGCTGATAAGTACGCCGAACACGAGCTGAAGAATTACTCTGACGATCCAAGGAAGGTCGTTAAACTGCTTGCTGAGAGATCCGTTTGCCATTGGTTTTTATTCCTTTCAAAATTACT
>JAZOAA010000109.1:0-2265 GCA_045595265.1 Eubacteriales bacterium | reverse complement strand
GCTTTTGTTTTTTGTAACATTTGACGTGTCGCACCACCTGTCGTTGTGAAAATGCACTAAACACAGCACACTTTTGTACCCAAAATTCTACATTGATGCTTTTGCACGAAAATTTGTGCGAATATTCGTCATTTTTAACATTTACTTTTCGCCGAAAATGTAGTATAATGTCGGTACGCAACGCAATAGCGTCGCGGCCTCGAATGCACAGCGGTCACCTTTTTCTGCGGAGTATCAAGCTTATGATATGTTTTTAAGCGCGGAGATCGGTCACCGTTGTTGCTTTTTATATGATTTTTGCAGCATTGAAAAATGCTGCTTTTTTGTTTTTTTCTCAAACGAGCTGAAAATTATCAACAAATTATTGACAAGCAGTTAAAAAATATGTATAATATTAATATCAACCATTGTGTATGTTGAAATTTTGATTTTGAGAGGTCTGTTATGAAAAAAGCTTCTTTGAGATTTACTTCACTCATTTTGACTTGTTTGATTCTTTTGACTTCATGTGCTTTCGTTTCCTGCGCTGACACCGGCAGTGAAGGAGAGCAAACTTCCGCTACTCCTGCGGCAACGGAAAAAGCTCCCGATACCGCCGAGGTGACAGAGGAGGATACTACTCCCGTTTTCCCCGAGGCAAATTACGGCGGTGATTCTTTTGTAATCATTTCCCGCAGCCCCTCCGCCTCCTCCTATCCCGCATTTTATATAGGAACCGAGGAGCCTACCGACGTTATGAGCTCTGCCGTGTATACCAGAAATACCAACACGGAAGAAAAATACGGCATCAAGATCGAGCAGGTGGCTTCTGACAGTATATCGACGAGCGTCAAGAACGGCGTTGATGCCGGTATGCTTGATTTCGACGTTATCCTCAATCAGAGAGAAAGCCTTGCTTCTCTTGCCACGAGCGGCTACCTTTATGATTTTAACGAACTGGGACTCGATTTTACAAATCCTTGGTGGGATGCAAACTGCGCCGAGGGCTATGAGATGGGCGGCAAGCTCTTCATCATGGCAAACGATACCAGCGTCAGCAACCTTGCGGGCGCAAGATTCTTCTTCTTCAACAAGAATCTTATCAAGGATTATCAGCTCACGAGCCCTCATACTTATATTCAGGAAAACAACTGGACACTCGATAATTTCCTCAGCCTCGTCAATGCGGTTTACACCGATGACGGCGACGGCGAAAGAACTGGCTCGGACGTTTACGGCCTTCTTATGGAAACGGGCGCTACCAACGGTAACGCTATTCACATGCTTGTCGGATGCGGCATCAAGTTCTCGGAAAAGGACGCAGACGGCCATCTGATCGTTAACCCCGACCTTGAAAAGATCGACAATATCTTCGCAAAGCTTTCCTCAGTACTGAAGGGCAATACCTGCCTGACCTATAGCGATGCATCGAATGGCGCGGACTATTCCGATTTCGGCAACAAGTATAACTATTGCAGAAATCTTTTCGCGCAGAACCACTTCCTCTTCGTTCAGGCCAATATGGCTGTTACCAATCAGGTAAGTGATATGGAAGGCGACGGCTACGGAATCGCTCCCAACCCAAAGTACTCCGCAGATCAGGAGTCCTATTACCATAAGATGGATAAGCTTTCGAATATCTGGGGCATCCCGAATTCTGAAAAGCTTGATTACGGTATGATCGCAAACGTTATGGATTATTGGGCTTATGAATCAAGCCGTACCGTAATGCCCGCATATTACGAGATCACCGTCAAGACCAGACGTACCAACGACCCCTATGACATCGAAATGCTCGATGTCGTAAAGGCGACCATCTGCTATGACATTTCGGAAGTTTTCGGAATCGATGTTACCTCCGCGCTTTGGAACGGCTACGCCAACAACTCGCTTTCCTCCGCCTGGGCAACCCAGAGCAAGGCAGTAAAGAGACAACTTACAACGTTTAACGATACCATAGATAAGTTGGGATAATCATCATATAAAAAGGATCTCGGATATTTAGAAGATTTTGCTTCAAAATATCCGAGATTCCTTTGTTATCGATGCTTTTTTGCAGATTGCTTACTTTATTTTACCATCCCTGAGATCTCTCATATTCTGAGTAAGCTCTTCGGGGGTGATGGGGTTTTCGGGAGCGCGGTTCTTTGCCTTTGCGGGAACCTCATACATAAGAGGACCTTCGTATCCGCGGGCGACGAGAGTGTCAACGATCTCGTTCCACTTGTTGATGCCTGTGCCGGGAAGAGTGTGTCTTTCGTCAAGAACACCGTTTTCGTCGCGGTA
>JAZOAA010000108.1:0-9880 GCA_045595265.1 Eubacteriales bacterium | reverse complement strand
CTCTGCCGAGAGCATACGGTTAACCGAGAAGCAAGCACCAACGTCTCTTAATACCTCAACGTAGTTAAGGTCAAGAAGCCAGTCAGCGTTGTTTACCATAATGGCCTTACCCTCGCCAAAGTCGATGAATCTCTCCATCTGAACCTTAAAGCAGTCGCAGTTGTGCTGAATGGTCTCTCTTGTCATCATCTGACGCATATCCGTTCTTCCCGAGGGGTCACCGACCATAGCCGTACCGCCGCCGATAAGAACGACAGGCTTGTTACCCGCCATCTGTAAGCGCTTCATAAGGCAAAGCGCCATAAAGTGACCAACGTGAAGCGAGTCAGCCGTGGGGTCAAAGCCGATGTAGAAGGTGGCTTTGCCGTTGTTTATCATTTCCTTTATTTCTTCTTCGTTCGTTACCTGCGCGATAAGACCGCGGGCAACCAGCTCTTCGTAAATTTTCATAATCTATCTCCTTAAAATTATTAACTAATAAAAAAACGTCCTCGGACAAAAGCCCAAGGACGCATAAAAACGTGGTACCACCTTGATTCACAAGAAAATTCAAAATGAAATTTCCTTGCCTCAAAAACACTGTAACGGGCGTTAACCGTCGCAGCCTACTGACTAAAAAAAGCTTTCGGTGCGCGCTCAAAGACGTATTCGCTGAAAAAAACTCACGCGCCTCTCATCACCCGGCAGCTTTCTGTCTTGCGTTTTTAACAGCTACTTGCTCTTATCATAGCTTTGCTTACCTTAAAATTATACTACAATTAAAATTAAATGTCAATACCTAAAATTAAATCTTCTTAACCTCGTAAACGATGATATTAGAATACTTTTCGCCGGCATCGTAAATAGCCTTGCCGTGATTTACGCAGTTAGGCTCGGTCTGTGCCTCGAGGCAAAACGCGCCGTATCTCACGGGAGCTATACCGCCGCGGAATTTGCCCGCATCACCGAACTTTCCGCTGCCGAGAAATCCGCCGGTATAGAGCTGCATACACGGCTGGTTCGTATAGAACGAAAGCTCAAGACCGTTTGACTCTATCACCGCACAGAGTCCTATCTTCTTACCGCAAAATTCACGAAAGACCTTGGGTGAGAGAAAATAGTTGTGGTCGTAGCTTTTAAGATTTTCGTCAAGCATCTCGCCGAATGTGTGAGACTTGTTAAAGTCAAACTGAGTTTCCACAACCTCGGGTTGCTCACCGGTGGGGATAAGCTTTTTATTTACAACAGAATATCTGTCGGCGTATATCGTTGCCTTGTGGTCAAATACCGTACCGCCGAAGCCGTCGAGGTTGAAGAACGAGTGGTTTGTCATAGCTATGGGCGTCTTGGCATCCGGGATAGCATCGTATTCTATAACAAGGCACGCGTCCTTAAGCGTGAAGCGAGCCGTAGCCGTGACTGTGGCAGGGAAGCCGTCCTCGCCGTCGGGAGAGGTGTACGTCATCGTAACGGAGTTTTCCCCCTCTTCCGTAACCTTCCATATTTTTTTGTGAAATCCCGAGCCGCCGTGCAGACAGTTACCCCTGTCGCCGTCGTTGGCTGTCAGCATATAAACGGCGCCGTCCATAGTAAGAGTCGCGTCTTCGATTCTGTTACAAACTCTTCCCACGGTAGCTCCTTGGAAAGAACGGTCGTTTATATATCCCTCAATACTGTCAAATCCGCCTACGATGTCAACACCGTAAGGGCAAAATCTTGTAACGGTAGCTCCAAGTGTGATAAATTCCGCGCAGCACTCGCCGTTAGATATAGTATAAGTATAAATCTTATGCCCGTCATAAGTTCCAAATAATCTTTTTTCCATAAAAGCCTCGCAAATTAACAAAAGGTGTATATAATTATACAATATAGACTCAAAAATGTAAAGTAAAAATGTAAAAAATGAAAAGTTTTTCGCAAAAACTATTGCAAAAATAATAACTAAGTGATATAATATTACTTGTATAATTATGTGCGCGCAAATGCGTTTTATGAAAGGATAGTTTATGAAGGCATACTTAACGCTGCTTCGTATGGTGTCGTTCGTTTTGGTATTTCTTATAGGACTGTTAGCCGGTATGGCGGCTTTCGTCGGTATAGGATTTGTCGGAGTCACCAATCTATCTCTTAATAGCTTGCAGTCAATGGGAGTAGAGGTTAATACCCAGGATATTTTCCGTCCCGATGCAGAAAAGGATGTAAGAGATTTTACAATAGTTAGACTGTTTGAGGAAATTATGTGGTTTGCCTCTCTTGAGGATCAGGCTACCTTGAATAAGCTTTCTTCGGTTTACGGGCTTGTGTTGCCCGAGGAAGGTGAGCAGCCCATTCTCGATGCTATGCGCGACGTGCCCATTGCGTCAATATTCTCTTCCGAAGGTATGGACATCGCGCTTCAGAACGTTTACGTAGGCGATATGTTCGGCTACGTTAAGGAGCTGAATCCCGACTTCAACGAGAGCGGAGATGATACGCAAGGCGGAGATGAAACGCAAGGTGGCTCTGACGAGGGCGTAAATCCGGTAAATTCCACGGATATAACAGATTCCGGCAGCGGAGAAAGCTCCGACTCTGACACCGGCACAGATACCGACACCGGAACAGGTACTGATACCGATACCGGCAGCGGAGAAGGTGAAGGCAATACAGAGCAGACTCCCGATTCTGATGCACCCGATATTCCTAAGTACATATGGTATGAAGAGGGCGGAGCAGAGGTTAAGGGCATGCAGGCGAAGCTTGCAAGCTACACTCTCTACGAGCTTCTTAACGGTAAGGTTGATATCCCCGGCCTTGTATCCGATATGCAGATAGGCGAAATCGTAGGCTACACCTACAACGAAGCGGAGCGTGCTTGGACAAGACCTATTGAGGGCGATGCAGAAGGAAGGCACGAAAAGCTTACCGGCTTCCTTGGTATAGTGGCAGACAGAAAGCTTGATGACCTTGACGGTGTTCTTGACGACTCGCTTATGGGCGACATTCTCGGCTATACCAAAAAGGTTGACGGAGAAGGCAATTACATAGTAATAGTCAATTCCAAGGGAGTAACTCAATATCAGTGGCAGATGGAGGGCGAAAACGGCGAGTTCCAAGACGTTGACTCGCTTATGAACGTCGTTGCAAATACCAAGTTCGATGAAATCGGCGGCTTGACAAATACACTTACTCTTGGTGACGTTGTTGGTGAAACCGATTGTAAATACATTAATTTGATTAAACCTGAAACCCCCATAAACGAGCTTTCGGAAAGAGCCGACTATGTGTTTACGAATTCTACGATGGAAATGTTTGTTGCTGCCGGGCTTATAACCTTTGTAAATGACGAGGATGGCTCTAAAGAAGCTAAGTTTGTCGAGGTTTTTGGTGACTACAAAATGAATGAATTTATAGATGTTGCTTTGGAGTCAATCCCTGATACTTCCACCGACGGCGGTGATACTGAGTAAAAAAATAAGGACTGCGAAAAATCCTCGCAGTCCTTTTTTCTAAAATTTAACAACAAAAAAAGAGGCAGAAGCCTCTTTTTTTGTTTGTATAGTGCGGATTAATATCCAACCTTTTCCCAGCACTCGAAGGGAGCAGCAAGCTCTTCGGAGATGTAAACCTGGGTCTTCTTGGTCTGAAGCATAGAAGAAGGAAGGTAAGGAGTGATAGGACCGTGTGTGCAAAGACGGCTGGTCATTCTCTGCCAGGAGGAGAAGGTACCGCAGGTTGCAAGTGCGTGAACCTCGATTCTCTCCTTTGCTCTCATTACGTCAAGAGGGCCGATGGTTGCAGCGCAGGGAGGAACGTTAGCGATATCACCGGACTGACCGAACGTACCGTTGAGGGAGTTCTGCATGATGGTCATGGGGTGAAGCTTAACGATTTGTGCGGGCTGGTTGAGCCACTCTTCGATATCGCCGCTTCCGATGAACTCGGGAATGGGGTCAACGAATGCCATGTGACCTGCCCATCCGGGAGAGGTAGATGCGATGTCAGCACCGGTACCCTCGGTGATGTCGTCGATGATCTTGGAGTAATCCTTGATGTTAGCGTTAGTGGGGAAGTGAACGTTCTCCATAGGCATACGAAGCTTCTCGTCGATCTGATAGTAGAGATACTTGATCATAGAGTGAGCAAAGCCTGCCTCGTAGGTGATGGGAGCGATGTTGCCGTTCTCGTCAGCCCACTCGTCCTCTGCAACAAGGTGAACCTTGGAGCAGTCAACCTTGAAGTAGTTGATAAGCTGCGCAAGAGGAATATAAGTATCAGGCTCGGGGTTACCGAGGATCATGGTGAAGGACTTACCTGCCTCGGAAGCCGCCTTAAGTCTTGTGAAGAGGGTAGAGATGAGAACGGGGTGAGGATTCATCATAACCTTTACTTCAAATTCGGGGTGCCACCAAGCCTCTCTCTTTTCGAGATCCTTGCCGCTGAGACTGCGAACATACTCACAAACCTTCTTATCCTTGAAGGGAACGAAGTCAGCAGGCTGGAAGTCAAACTTGGTTGCGGGATCAGTAATGAAATTCATTTCTTTTTCTCCTTTATTTTTATTTTGTATTTAATTAACTTTATTACCGTTAAGGTAAACGGATTTTACGTTAAACTCCGCATCAACTGTCAAGAGGTTTGCAACGTTACCGCACTTGATAACGCCCCTGTCGGTAAGGCCGAGCATTGTCGCGGGGTTGGTAGACGCATACTTGAATACCTGGCAAAGAGATGCGCCCGTATGCATCATCATATTACGGCAAGAACCGTCGAGTATCATCTTACTTCCTGCTATCTCGCCCGTGAAGTCAAAGTTGATGTCGTCAGCTCCCTCGTAGAGATCGCCCTCGGGAATAGGACCGTGATCTACGTAAGCATCGGAAATAAGTATTATTCTGTCATCTCCCTTGATCTTCTTAACAAGACGGAGAAGATAGGGCGATACGTGAATACCAACCTTATCGCAGATAAGCTCTGTATAAATAGAATTGTTGTAAAGCGCCGTCTCGTCAACGCAAGCGGTGCGGCACTCGGGATACTTCTGAAGAGTTCCGGTAGCGTTCATATGGTGAGTAGCAAGGCAGAGACCGTAGGGCATAAGAGCCTCGATCTGCTCCGGCGCAGCCTCGCTGTGTCCGACGGAAAATCTGACCTTGGGGTCAACAGCCTTCGCGTCCTTTACAAATTCCTCGATTCCCTCGCGCTCGGGAGCAACGACCCAAACCTTAACGAAATCCTTACCCGCTTCAAGAACGGGCATATAGTCCTCTTTCTTGATATCAAATCTCCAAGGGTTATTTTCTCTGTTACAGCCGAACTTCGGGTTCATATAAGGCGCTTCCATGTAAAGACCGATGATGTTGGGAGCTTCGCCCGATTCCTTCACCTTCTTTAAGAGCGCCATCTGAGCTATAAGCTCGTCGGCGGTAGCGCTGAAATAAAGCGCAGGCATAACGTCGGTGATACCGTGAGATAATATTCTGTTCGACGCTTTTACAGGATCGTCGGTAAAGAACGTATCACCGTCCGCATGGGTATGTATATCGACAAGACCGGGACCGGTGTATCCGCCGCATGCGTCAATTATCTCCATACCGTCGGTGTTGATTTTTTTACCGAAGTCGGCTATCTTGCCGTCCTCGATAACTATTACACCGTTCGGTATTATATGATCCGGCATTACAATGTTTGTGTTTATAATTGCCTTTTTCATAGTACTTTCCTTTCAAAGTAAAACGTATATGATAATTATAATATATTCCGCGAAGCATTGTGTACAAAATCGGGTACGTTTTGTATAAAAATATGATTTTTATTCTTCCGTTGTATAAATTTTTACACCCATCTTACGAAGATTTTCAAGCTCCTTGGTATTATCGGTGGGGTTTGTGATAAGCACGTCGGTTTTTGAAGCGTCGGTAATTCTTGCGAAAACACCCTTTCCGATCTTGGAGCTATCCGCCACAACTATCGTTTTGGACGAGGACTCGATCATCTTTCGCGCAAGAGGCGCTTCGTTTGAATAGTAGAGCGTAAGTCCCGCATCAGAGGATATTCCGTCAACCGACAGAATACACTTTGCCGCGTGATAGTTTTCGAGCTGTCTTTCAGCATCCGTGCCGTGCGTGAACTGATATTTTGAGTCAAGCTCACCGCCGAGCAATATAACGTTAAAGGCAGGGTAGAGCGCAGCCTCGGTGGCATTCTGTACGGAATTGGTAACGAGATTTATATTTTTCTTATGCCTTATAGCTCGAAGAACGTACGTCAGAGTCGTTCCCGCGTTCATAAATATCGTATCGTTGTCCTCGACGAAATCCGCGGCATATTCGGCAAGAGTTTTCTTAGCCCCCGAATTTGTCATATACCTTTCGCTAAGATCCATGTCGATATATAGCTTATTTAATCCCACAGCGCCGCCGTGAACTCTTTTGAGCTGCCCCTGCGCCTCCAGAGCCTCAAGATCCTTACGGATAGTGACCTCGGAAATTCCGTATTCCTCGCTGAGATCTGAAACTTTAATTTTTCCGTTTTTATGTATGTCTGCGGCAATTCTTTCGCGTCTTTCTTCTGTCGTAAGCTGCATTTTCTTATACCTTTCGAATATGTTTTGTAGCTCTTATGAATATTATAACATACATTTTCAGAAAAGGCAAGCACAAAAAAACGCAAAAACATCATTATATATTATAAATATATCTTGACAAATCCGACGGAATATGATATTATATTGTATAATAGAAACAAATGTCAAACGAAACCAAAACGAAACCTCAGCGCGCATTTTGCACGAGGTTTTAGGAGGAATATGGAAAACTGTAAGAAATATCTCGGTATAGACATTGGTACTACGTCAATGAAGGCGGCTGTTTTTGACAAGGACGGAAACAGACTTGCTCTGCGTAACGTTGATTACACGCTTGATACCGATTCTGCGACCGGTTATATTGAGTTTGAAGCAACGAAGTACATCGAGATGTGCAAGCAGGTGATAGACGACCTGGTAGCCGAGTGCGGTGCGATAGATGCACTCTCAGTTGATACTCAGGGTGAAACTATTATTTTCACCGACGAGTGCGGCAAGCCCCTTTGTCCCGCTATCGTATGGCTTGACAACCGCGCAGATGCCGAAGCGGAGGAAATTAAGGCTAAATTCGGTAACGAGCTTGTTTATAACGTAACAGGACAGCCGGAGATAACTGCGGGCTGGCCCGCATCCAAGGTTCTTTGGCTTAAGAAAAACAAACCCGAGATTTTTTCAAGTGTAAAGAAGATATTTATGCTTGAGGATTACATACTTTACGGACTTACGGGTAATTTCGTTACCGAGCCTACGATTCAGTCCTCAACCATTTATTACGATGTAGTAAACGGTGGCTGGTGGTCGGATATGCTCGACTTTATCGGAATTGATGCGTCAACTCTTCCACAGATCAAGAAATCTGCCGAGACGGTAGGTGAATATAAGGGTATCAAGGTCGTCAGCGGAATGCTCGACCAGATTGCGGGAACTCTCGGAGCAGGTGTCACCGACGAGAGCCGTATCAGCGAGATGACGGGTACTATTATGGCTATCTGCGTTATGACCGATAAGATGCCGAAATATAATCCCGACAGCATAATTCCTTGCCACCTTCACGCTGTTGAAGGTAAATATTGCCTTATTCTCTGGTCATCGACTGCGGGAATGGCGCTTAAATGGTTTAAGAATAATTTTGCGGAGAATATGTCCTTCAGAGAGCTTGACGAGCTTGCTGAAAAAATTGCTCCCGGCTCTGACGGACTTACGATGCTTCCTTATTTCACAGGCTCGACAATGCCTAAGTATAATCCCGATGCCAGAGCGTCCTTCTCGGGACTTAACCTCTCGCACACGCGTGCTCATTTTGCCAGAGCGATAATGGAGGCTATCGCCTTTACGCTTAAGCAGAACCTTGAGTACGTCGGTGAAGAAGCAATAAAGGAGATACGCATAACTGGCGGCGGAGCATCAAGCCCCCTTTGGTCTACTATTAAATCGGACGTAACAGGCAAGGTGCTTAAAACTCTTTCCGAGAGTGAGACTGCCTGCCTTGGCACAGCTCTTGCGGCGGCTGTCGGCGTAGGCGAGTTTACCTCTCTTAAAGAAGCGGTTGACTCCGTAGTTAAGGTAAAGAAGGTTTACGAGCCGACAGGTGCGGATTATTCTTCTGCGTACGACGCGTACTGCAAGCTTGATAAGCTTCTTAATTAAAAATACAAATTAAATAATTCATAAAGGAAGGCAAAAAGATGTTAAAGAATTACAAAATCAAAGCACCCTATTTTGAGATTGGACCCAAGTGCTTTATGTGGGGCGAGAGAATGTTAAAGCTTGCCAAGGCGGTTGATAAGATCGCTATTAAGTATGACCTTGACGTTATTCTCACACCTCAGTACACAGACATCAGACTCCTTGCCGAAAACACGGAGAGAGTACATATCTATGCTCAGCACATGGACGCCCTCACTCCCGGCAGAGGTCTTGGCTCGGTTCTTCCCGAGGCTGTCAAGGAGGCGGGCGCTGTCGGCGTTATGCTCAACCACGCGGAGAAGAAGCTCACCCTTGATGAGATCAAGGCTACTATCGCAAGAGCCGACGAGGTTGGTCTTGCAACGATAGTTTGCGCTGACTCCGTTGAGGAAATAAAGCAGGTTGCACTCCTTGCGCCCAACCTTATCGTAGCAGAGCCCACCGAGCTTATCGGTACCGGTGTTGCCAGCGATATGGGATACGTAAGAGATACAATCGCAGCCGTTCGTGCTATCAACCCCGATATCATGGTTCTTCAGGGCGCAGGTATCTCCGGTCCCGATGACGTTGCGAACGTTATCAGAGCAGGCGCTCAGGCAACCGGCTGCACAAGCGGTGTTATGAAGGCTGCTGATCCCGAGGCTGCTGCCGAGGAGATGCTCTACACCCTTCGTAAGACTTGGGATGAGGTGAACGGAAAGTGATAGAAAATGCTCTTGATCAGGCGTTTGATGCCTTTCGTATAGAAGCCGAGTCACTTGCCGAAACGGCAAAGGTTCTTGATAGGGAAGAGCTTCGCCGCGCGGTCATCGCTCTTTCAAACGCGGAGAGAATAGCTGCGTCGGGCTGCGGTCATTCGGGAATTGCGTGCCGTCATTTTGCTCATCTTATGTGCTGCGCGGAGCGTCCTGCGAGATTTCTCTCTCCTGCGGAGGCGGTTCACGGCGGTCTTGGCTGTATGAAAAAGGGTGACGTTATGATTATGGCGTCCCGCGGAGGTAAAACCGACGAGCTTATGACGATAATCGACGTTTGTAAGACAAAGGGGGTAACGCTTATCGGTGTTACCGAAAATCTCGAGTCCCCGCTTGCAAAGATGTCCGACATCGTCCTTGCCATGAAGGTTACTAAAGAATGTGACAAATATAACTGCCAGGGAACTACGAGCTTTGCTGTAACGAGTGCTATTTTTGATGCGCTCCAGACGGCAATTATCGAGTACACAGGTTATCAGAAAATGGACTTCGCTCTCATTCATCCGGGCGGAGCAGTTGGAAAAAGACTAAACAATAATTAATTTTTATATAAAAGGAGAACTAAAACAATGGAATTTAAGGTTTATCAGAAAGAAATCAAGCTTCAGTCTAGAGGTTGGATCCCCACCTTCCACGACGTAACCAGCGACATCGTAAGAATCGTTGAGGAGTCCGGAATCAAGAACGGTACAGTATGTATCGCATCTCACCACACCACCTGCTCCGTAATGGTTCAGGAATGCTCTCACGACATCGACTCCTTCGATCTTGAGTACCTTCAGCACGACCTTCTCGACATAATGAGAAAGATGATCCCCGACTTCGCAGAGGAGCATCAGTACCGTCACCCCGGTCCTATCCACTCTCAGTTCGGCAGATACGTAAACGAGCCCGG
>JAZOAA010000107.1:0-8588 GCA_045595265.1 Eubacteriales bacterium | reverse complement strand
TATGTGCTTGTACCTCGTCCCACCTCGTCATAAATTATCAGAGAACGTGACGTCGCGTTTTTAAGTATGGTAGCAACCTCGCTCATCTCAAGCATAAAGGTGGACTGTCCCGAGGCAAGATCGTCCGATGCACCTACACGGGTAAAGAGCTTGTCGACTATGCCGATCTTCGCCTCCCTTGCAGGTACGAAGGAGCCTATCTGTGCCATGATGGTAATTATAGCAACCTGTCTCATATAGGTCGACTTACCCGCCATATTAGGTCCTGTGATTATCATCACCTTATTTGACGAAGTATCTAAAGCCGTATCGTTAGGAACAAAGTACGTATCCTTAACAAACTTTTCTACCACGGGGTGACGGCCGTCTTTTATAATTATCGAAGATGAAAGATCAACTTCAGGGCATACGTAATTATTCTTACCCGCCACCTCGGCAAGAGAGCGATATACGTCTATTTCCGCAACCGACGCTGCAGACTTGCGTATTCTTTCGCAATTTTCGGTAACCATCGCGCGAAGAGCCTCAAATATTTCATACTCAAGCGTCGAAAGCTTCTCGTCCGCCGTAAATATGGCAAGCTCCATGTCCTTGAGCTCATCGGTTATGTATCTCTCGCAATTAGTAAGAGTTTGCTTTCTCGTATATCTTGCGGGAACATCGGCTATAAAGGATTTGGATACCTCTATATAATAACCGTGAACCTTATTATAATTTACTTTAAGTGTTCTGATGCCGGTAGCGTCGCGCTCGCGCTCCTCTATCGACCTCATAATTTCCGTGCCGCCGTTCTTTATAGAGCGGTAATAATCGACGTCGGCATTAAATCCGTCGCGAATCATCCCACCCTCTCTGACAGTCAGAGGAGGTGTGTCCGAAATAGCCCTAAGAAGCATATCGCATATATCGTCAAGTGTATCTAGATCACGGGCTATGCTCTTGAATACATCGGATGACAAATCGGATATCAAGGATTTAATTTCAGGCAGTTTTTTAGCACTTTGCGCTATTGCAACCAAATCCCTCGCATTTGCAGTACCGTAAACAGCCTTTGCCGTAAGGCGCTCAAGGTCAAGCATATCAGACAAAATTTCAGAAAGATATTCCGACGTCTTCCTATCGGAAACAAGGTCGGAAACGGCACTCTGGCGATGTGAAATACGCACAGGGTCGATAAGAGGTCTTGTTACCCATGTGCGAAGAAGCCTTGCGCCCATGGCGGTTTTTGTTTTATCGAGAACCCAAAGAAGCGAGCCGCGCTTTTCTTTCGAACGCATGGACTCGGTAAGCTCAAGATTTCGCTGTGAGTTCAAATCTATCTCAAGGTACTGGCCTCTTGAATATATACTTACTCCTTTTGCAAACGAAACCTCGCTTTTTTGCGTTTCGGTAATGTAGCTTAGAAGCGCGCCTAGCGCCATCATTATTTCGGGGTGGGTTATTCTCTCCATATCCGAGTAGAAGAAGCTTGAAACCGCGCCCTTTGCTCTATCGTACGCGAACTGCGTAGCTCTGGAGTCGGTTATAAGAGTGCCAAATCTATCTTTAAGAAATGCGGCTACATCGGGCTGCTCATCACATCTTACGTTCATAATAACCTCGGAGGGCTTATAAGCGCCAAGCTCATTTTTAAGAAGCGCTATCGATGTGTCACCCGAAATAAAGGTAGCAGCAACCTCAGCCGTTGAAATATCAGCAGCGGCAAAGCCTATACCCGATTCGGTAAAGCAGATGGATACTAGATAATTATTCTGTCCCTCGCTGAGAAGTGTGGAGTCGGTTATAGTACCGGGGGTTACAACACGCGTAACCTCGCGCTTAACAAGACCTACCGATGCCTTCGGGTCGCTCGTCTGTTCACAGATAGCAACTTTATATCCCTTCTCGACAAGTCTGCCGACGTATACGTCGGATTTATGAAAAGGAACACCGCACATAGTCGCGCGCTTTCCGTTTCCGCAATCGCGGCCGGTAAGGGTCAGCTCAAGCTCTCTGGATGCTACTAATGCATCCTCGAAAAAGCATTCGTAAAAGTCACCGAGTCTGTACATAAGAATATGGTCCTCGTACTCGGCCTTTACCTCCAAATATTGCTGCATCATAGGCGTGACCTCTGTCACCTTGCTTCTGCTATCTACAAGCTCTATCTCCACCTGTAAAAACCTCCGTTTTATAACTCTGTATCATTATCTCCGATATGCAATTAGTGGCAGCCCGAGCATGTTGAGCAGTCGTGCGTGCATTTCTCGGGGCGCTCACCCGTAATGCAGAACTTAATTTCCGCATTAACCTCAGCCATAAGAGCGTTCATTGCCTGCTGTGCCTGGCTGAAGGCGATATATTTTGGGTCTGCGCTTATTTCACGCGTGAGCTCCTCTATTCTCGCTCTGAGGTCTGCGATAGCCTTCTGGTCAGCCTCGGAGGTATCCTTTGCAAATTCCTGACCGAGAAGCATTCTGTCAGCCTCGTACTCATTCATCTTATTCTGAAGCTCCTCATCAGACTGAAAAACGCCCTTTGTTGCCTCAAGATTTCTTATTTCATCACTCTTTGCGATCTCCTCGCCAAGCGCGTGAGCGAGCTCGATAATTTTAGTCATTTTTAATTTCCTCTTTTCTTAATTTTATTTTTCTGCGACTCCGACGAGATCGAAGCCTCCTGTTTTTTCAATCTTAACCAAAACAAACTCGCCTATCGCGGCATCAGGCGCCTTAAAGTGAACAAGCTTATTTGTATCAGTGCGGCCGGTATATATAATTTCGCCGCCACGCTCCTCTGCCGAGTCAACAAGCACCCTTACGGTACTGTTAAGATATGGCAGATTTTTTTCATACGATATGGGGTCCTGCACCTCAAAAAGACGTGAAAGCCTTGACGACTTTTCACTCTCGTCAATATGTCCGTCCATTTTCGCAGCAACGGTACCTTCTCTTGACGAATACATAAAGGCATAAACCAAATCAAAGCGGCAAAGCCTCAGCATATCGAGAGTTTGCAAGAAGTCCTCCTCGGTCTCACCGGGAAAACCGACTATAATATCGGTGGAAAGCGAGATGCTCGGAATTTTTTCGCGAAGCTCTTTGACTATTTCGAAAAATCGCTCACGGGTGTAGGTGCGATTCATAAGTGAAAGTATTCTGTCACTTCCCGCCTGCAGAGGCAGGTGAAAATAAGGAGCAATCTTAGGTGAATATTTACGCATTACGTCAACAAGCTTACTTGACGTATCCTTCGGGTGACTTGTCATAAAGCGAATTATAAAATCGCCCTCTATTTCCGCAATGCGCGAAAGAAGCTCGGGAAAATCAATATCCGAACGATAAGAATTAACGTTTTGTCCAAGGAGCATTATTTCTTTCACTCCACCTTTCGCAAGAGCGCGGCACTCGGAAATAATAGCAGAGCTTTCGCGGCTGCGCTCCCTCCCCCTCACGTAAGGAACGACGCAATAGGTACAGAAATTATTACATCCGTACATTATCGACACCATTGCCTTGTGCGAGCTTGTCCTCTTCTGACAGATACCCTCGACGATATCTCCCTGATCCTCACCGATAATGAAGGTGCGCTCGGAGAGAGAAAGCGCTGACAGCACAGCCTCGGGGATTCTGTGGAGCATATTAGGCTCGGCGGTAAAGCTGACAAATGGAAATTTTGTCTTAATGCTCTTAACTACCTCTTCTTTTGCGGCCATACAACCGACAAGTCCGACTACAAGATGCGGATTTTTTTGCTTTTGCGCCTTGAATTTTCCTAGAAGAGACATAGCCTTCATCTGCGCGTGCGCGCGAATGGCGCAGGTGTTCAGTATTATCAAATCCGCAAGTGACGGGTCATCTGCCTTTGAATATCCCATCATCTCAGCCATACTACATATTTTTTCACTGTCAGCCTCGTTTTGCTGACAACCAAAGGTGTATACGTAATAGGAAAGGCCCTTGTTAAAAATCAGCGAACGCACCCTATCCATAGCGGAATACGCACCCGTATTTTTCGCATCAAGTATCATATGAAGCCATCCTCTCTGCTATTTTTTCAGGGGAAAGGCCGACGTAGTCGTACAAATCGCATATCTTTTCGGGAGATGCAAAATTATCATCAACAGCCGCGATTTCCACTTTTTTTCCTGATGCGTCAAAACCGAGAGAAATAAGCTCTGTCAACAAGTTCTGAGACGCGCCGCCTGATTTTATTCCCTCCTCAACGAAAACGACCTTCTCGCACGAGGATAACATGGGATATACAGCCTTTGCAGCATCGGAATACGGCTTTAGAGCCTCCAACACTATCACACCGGCCCGAATACCGCGCTCCTTTAATATACGTTCAGCTGAAAGGACGCGCGCGAAAATATTGCCGTACGTTACGAAAATATATTTCGGACTGTCATCGGATGAAAAATTACATAACGGTGCAAGAGGTGAGTTTGATATTCTTGAAAACTCGGAAAGCAAATCCGCATGTTCCGCTGCATTGGGATATCTTATCGCAACCGGATTTTTCATCTTCAGAGAGTGTGTGAGCGCCTCGTTAAGCGACTCATAGCTTATCGGAGATATTATCGTCATATCGGGAATTGAAGATAAGAACGAGACATCAAAAATTCCGTGATGAGTAGCTCCGTCGCCTAAAGAGAGTCCTGCCCTGTCAATCATTATTTTTATTGGCAGACCTTGAAGAGCCGCATCGTGAAGAACATTATCGTACGCTCTCTGCAAAAACGTAGAATAAACGGTAACGAACGGCAAAAGACCGGAGGCGGCAAGCCCTGATGCAAACGTCACGGCATGCGGCTCGGCAATACCGACGTCAAAATATCTGTCGGGGAATTTCTTGGCAAACGGGTCAAGACCTGTTCCCACGCCCATTGCCGCGGTAACTGCTACGATTCGTTCGTCTTTATCCGCCATATCAATAAGCTTCTGTGCAAAAGCAGAGCCGAACGTCTCAGTATCCAACTTACTGCTTACGCTATGATAGGTAGTCGGAAATGATTCTGCCGGGATATATCCCTTGCCTTTTTGCGTTTTTATATGAACGACTACCGTTTTACCAAGTTCCTTTGCTCTCTTTAGTGCTTTTTCAAGCTTGGTATAATCGTTTCCGTCTATTGGACCGATATAGTAAAGTCCCAGCTCCTCAAAGTAGTTTGTGGAATACAGTATATTTTTTATTCTGTCTCTGGTCAATGAAAAGAATTTGCGAAGAGGGATTCCAATAATAGGAATTAAAGCAAGAAGATTGTTTGCACCGCGCTTTAACCTTATATACCTTCTTGAAACACGCACGCGAGAGATATACGATGCAAACGCTCCCTTGTTTTGCGATATTGACATTCCGTTCTCGTTAAGAACTATAACCATAGGAAGCTCGGGGGTGCAGTTATTAAGCGCTTCGTGTATCATGCCGCCCGTATATGCACCGTCGCCTATTACGCATACCGTATGAGCGCCGCTGCCTTTAAGCTTATCCGCCTCTGCAAAGCCAAGCGCTGCCGAAAGCGAGGTCGATGAATGTCCTGCTCCGAACGGGTCGTGCTCGCTCTCCGCCCTTTTTGTAAATCCTGAAAGACCGCCGGGTACACGAAGGGTGTCGAAATCAGCGCGTCTGCCCGTTATAAGCTTATGCACGTAACTCTGATGCCCTACGTCAAATATTATTCTGTCGATGGGAGAATCAAACACCCTGTGCAATGCCAGAGTAAGCTCGACGACGCCAAGATTTGATGCAAGATGACCTCCCCTTTTCTCCACCGTTTCGATAAGGAGCGAGCGGATTTCCTTGGCAAGAGGCTCTATACTTTCATTATCCAAAGCCTTGAGGTCATCGGGGGAATTTATTTTATCAAGAATGGGATATTCCATATGCTTGCTCCTTTCGTTTTTTATCTTGCTTTTTGTGACGGCGGGGTTTTATATTTTTTTACATACGCTCTGTAAAACGTTGAATAATCGCTAAATCCTGCCTTATATGCGGCAGATGATATCGTTTCGCCAAGAGATATCAGCTCGTCAGCGTACTTTAATCTGCACTCTACAATATAGCTGTGAATAGAATATCCCCTAGCCTGCTTGAAGGCTCTGCACAGATAAAATTTGCTGACGAAAAACCTGCGGGCTATCTGCTCAAGAGCAAGCTCACCTTGAATATTCAGATTAATATATCTGGCAACTCTGTCGGCAAGAGGCGCTTTCAATCTTGTCGGAAGGCTCTTTTCCGATGCGGAAAGTAAGACCAAAAGCTCGGAAAGAAGCGCTCTGAGATATGCGCGCTTCTCCTTTTCAAAAAAAGCTGAGGCATCGAAAAAGCGGTCGAATATCGCATCTATCGACGAATTGCATCTCCCAACCGATAAAAGCGTATATCCCTTTCGGCTTCCGGAAATGAGTGTTTTAAGAGATGCTTGTGCATCGCTTATCAAGGCGTTATGCGAAAAGCTTATATAATATCGCTCGTATGGGACTGAATTTTCCGAAAAGAGTGACGCATCGGCTTCTTGTGAGAAAAAAATTACAGTACCGGACGGTATCTTATAAACCGAATCCGCATCTTTTATAAACACTCCGTCAGAAATAACGTATGTGACAACAAATCTGTCAGGTTTTATTTCATTTGAGGTTATCTGTGCGTCAGAAAAGCCGTACTCAACGGAAATATCATCAGAAAAAACGCTTACCGAGCTTCTCATACGCACTCCTTTTAATAAATAATTAAAAATATTTCATTATAGTATAACATAAAAGAGCAATTTTTGCAAGAGGTGTGCGATTAAAATTTACAATTTAAGGTTTACAAAAAATGTTTTATGTGTTATAATTAAAATAATATTTTTACTGTGGAGAAAGCTATGAAAAAACTTTTTAGGCTTGCTTTATTAATTTCACTTGCGATTTTATCCCTTTCGCTTGTCGGCTGTACTGACGGCGACACGCAGGGAGAAAAAGAAACAATCAAATACACTCTTAATTCTTCAGGAGAGGCGACTGTTACCGGTTGCTCCGCGGACACCGTATCTCTCACCTTGCCCTCCTCTATTGACGGTCACCCTATCGTAGCCATTGGCGCAGGCGCGTTTTTCAACTGCTCTTCCCTTGAAAGCGTAAAGATTGAAAACGGTTTAACGGTTATTGAAGATAGAGCGTTTGAAAACTGCACATCTCTAAAAAGTGTTACTATACCCGACAGCGTCAAGAGCATTGGTGAATTTGCATTCAACTCTTGCACCAGCCTTAACGAAATTAATATTGGCGAAGGCTCTATGCTTGAGTATATAGGCAAATCTGCATTCTATTCATGCCGCGCGCTCGAATTTAACGAATATGACAATGCAAAATACATATCCAAAACAAAAAATGCATATTTCATTCTCTACGAGGCTGCTAGCAAGGAAATAACCAGCTGTGAAATTAACGCCATGACAAAAATAATTGCCTCGGAGGCCTTTGCGGAATGTGTAAAGCTTACAGAAATAACCATTGCTGAAAACATAGAACATATCGGAAAGTCAGCCTTTAAGTCTTGCTCAAGGCTTGGAGAAATATATTTTAATGCTGTAATACAAGACTGCGATAAGGAAAATCCCATTTTTGAAAAAGCAGGCTCTGTTTCCGTTCCCGTTACCGTTACAGTGGGTAAAAACGTTGCAAGAATACCCAACTATCTATTTGCATCAATGCCGAGACTTGTTAGTGTTGTTTTTGAAGACGCTGAAAGCATCACTTCGCTTGGCGACGGCGCATTCTACAAATGCACGTATCTTCCGTCCGTATCCCTGCCCAAAAACGTTCAGAGCATAGGCGCTCACGCCTTTGAAAAATGTAAGAACATGGAGAGCATTACACTCGATAATACGGCTCTCTCCTTCATCGGAAGCGATGCATTCCTTGAATGTGACCTGCTTACTTACGTGCAAATATCGGACAAGAAGGCCTTTTGCGAATGTGAATACGAAAACAAGAGCTCTTCCCCGCTATCAAACGAAAATGCGGTGATTGTATATAACGACAAATCCACCTCGAACCTCATTCTACCCGAAGGAATAACTAAAATTTCCTCATATGCATTTGCCGGTTATTCACTTCTCGCAAAGATAATTATCCCCAAAAGCGTGAAGGAAATAGAAAAGTTCGCCTTTATGGATTGTGATAATCTTGAAGCGGTTTATTACAGTGATACCGAGGCAGCTTTTAATTCTCTGAAAATAGGCGAAGGAAACGACAAATTATTAGGCAGTACGGCATTTTATTATAGCGCTACTCAGCCTACGGAAAACGGCAACTACTGGTGCTATGTAAACGGGGTGCCTGGGGTTTGGCAGAATGACGAAGAATAATTTTTTGAAAAAGCAATACCGCCCGAGGAAATCCAGGGCGGTATTTTAATTGAATTTAACGTTAATGAAAATATTTTTTCAAAACTATTGATTTTTGTTTTAGAATATGATATAATTTATAAGCTTGAATTTTTTCAAAAAATTCTAAACTAAAAATGTATACGGTACGCATCATAAGAGGTATTTCGCCTTTAGCGAATATATCCGCACCCTACGTCTGACAAGCGAGCTTGTCGATCTTCGGGTGGGATATGCG
>JAZOAA010000106.1:0-29243 GCA_045595265.1 Eubacteriales bacterium | reverse complement strand
TGAAAGATAGATTTTCTCCTATACATCGCCGAATTTTTCTTAAATATCCACATATTTCTCAAAAAATTTGGCTTGTCTATGAAAAAATCTCTCCTTTCAAAACTGCTTCGCATCTTACGGCAAATAAATTTTTGATGGATTTTGATGCGACAAGTCGCAGTCAAGTACGGACTTTACAAGGCTTGGCGCGTCGAAAGCCGCTAAAAGTTATCGCCGTAAGACTTGTAAGTTCGACTCTCTTACGGCTGAAAGGAAAATATGAAAACTACAAAAATAGATACCAAAAAAATTGTGGGAATGGCAGTTTTTGCCTCTCTCGCCTTCGTGGTCGCGCTTGTTTGTCAGGTCATACCGCCAATAGCCGGCTTCTTGTCCCTTGATGCCAAGGATGCCGTAATTGCCATCGCGTCCTTCATCTACGGTCCTGTATCCGCCGTCGTCATAGCCTTCATTGCCGCGCTTATTGAGTTTTTGACCATAAGCACTACGGGGTGGTACGGCTTCATTATGAATTTTGCATCCTCTGCGGTATTTTCGCTCACCGCATCAATCATATATAAAAAGTTCAGGAACATAAACGGAGCGCTCGCCTCGTTCTTTGCCGCCGTTATTGCGACAACCTCCGTTATGCTGCTGCTAAACCGATTTGTCACTCCGATATATCTTTTCGACTACCTTGGCGCAATGCCTGAGGACGTCGCCCGCGAGTACGTTATCAGCATCCTGCCGACCGTTCTCTTGCCCTTCAATTTTGCAAAATCGCTTATGAACAGCGCTATTTCCATGCTTCTGTATAAGCCTGTGGCAAACGCGATGAAGCGCGCAAAGCTCACCGGCGGCTCGCTCGGTGGCGGCGGATTTAACAAAAATTCCGTTATCATACTTACCCTCGGCACGCTCGCCCTCGCCGCATCAATAGCAATACTTCTCTTTATATAAAAATACCGGCCCTATGCAAAAAACGCGTAGGGTCGGCTTTTTATTACTCAATATATTGCAATTTATTGTATGAATTTTGCAATATATTTAATTGATTGTTTTATATATGTGTGATAAAATATAAGAAGAAGGCAAAAAATTTTACGAAAAAGGAGAGGCTATGCAGATAATTAACGCGAAAATAGTGCTTGAGGATTCTGTATTTTACGGAAATCTGCGGGCAAATGACGGTGTTATCGAGTACATAGGCGACGAGGTAAAGGAAGACGAGCCTACCATCTCGGCAGAGGGCGCGTATCTTGTGCCCGGATTTGTCGATATACATTGTCACGGTGGCGGCGGATATGATTTTATGGACGCGACACCTGACGAAATGCGTAAAATATCCGAGTTTCATCTTTCCCACGGCACGACAACCCTTGTCGCAACGACGATGACCGACAGATACGAGGAAATCTATCGCGCGCTTGATAATTTTGCGGCACTCGGGGAAGACAGAGTCACTCTTCACGGTGTTCATCTTGAAGGCCCGTGGCTGAATCCTCTTCAGTGCGGAGCGCAGGACACGTCAAAAATGGCAGCTCCGTCAGTCGAAAGGTTAAGAGAAATAATCGAAAAATATCCATTCGTTGAGAGAATAAGCCTAGCGCCCGAGCTTGATACCGATTACGCGGTAACCCGCGCGGCAAGGAAGCGTGGACTTATAGTTTCCGCGGCGCACACCGATGCCGACTTTGACTGCATGACCGAGGCGGCGGGGGAGGGTGTCACCCTGATAACCCATCTGTACTCGGGCATGAAGGGCGTAACGAGAAAAAACGCCTACCGAACGGCAGGCTGTGTTGAAGCGGGTCTTTACGACGAGCGCATATTTACCGAAATCATAGCCGACGGCAAGCATCTGCCGAAGGGACTTTTACAGCTTATATATAAGTGCAAGGGCGCAGATAAAATATGCCTTATCACCGATGCTATGCGAGGCGCGGGTATGCCCGACGGTGTCAGCACGATGCTCGGCAGAATGAACGACGGAGTTCCCTGCGTGATAGACGATTCCGTAGCAAAAACCACCGACCGCCAGGCATTTGCCGGCAGCGTTGCAACGGCTGACAGACTCCTAAAAACCATGTGTCATACGGCAGGAGTAGGCATAGTTGACGCGGTGAAAATGCTGACGAAAACCCCCGCCGCCGTCATGGGATACACCGACCGCGGAAGCATAGAAATAGGTAAAAGAGCTGACCTTGTTTTGCTTACTGAAAATCTTGAAATTGATAAAGTTTTCCTAAAAGGAGTAGAAAAATGAAAATAAAACTTTACAAAAACAGCGTAGAAATGGGAAAAGCCGCAGCAAAAGCGGCGGCTGAAAAGCTCGGTGAGGTTATCGAAAAGAAGGGCTATGCACGCCTGCTTCTCTCCACCGGAGCGTCACAGTTTGACTTCTTCACAGCACTTGCAGACGAGAAGGTCGAGTGGTCAAAGGTTGAGATGTTCCACCTTGACGAGTACGTGGGAATTTCTCCCGACCACCCCGCAAGCTTCAATAAGTACCTTCGCGAGAGATTCGTTGAGGTAAACCACCCTGCAAAGTATCATCTCATGAACGGCGAGCGTGACCCCGAACAAACCATCAGGGAGGTGTCCGCGCTTATCTCTGAAGCTCCTATCGACCTCGGCCTTATCGGCATAGGCGAGAACGGTCACATCGCATTCAACGACCCGCCCGCAGATTTTGACGACGAGAGAGCGTACAAGATTGTCAACCTTAATGACACCTGCATCAAGCAGCAGATAAGAGAGGGTTGGTTTGAGGACGAGAACGCGGCATTCAAGCAGGCTATCAGCATGACATGTCAGCAGATAATGAAGTGCGAGTGCATCATCAGCGTAGTACCCCACGCGGTAAAGGCAGAGGCGGTAAAAAACACCCTCACTCTTGATAAAACTCCCCTCGTTCCCGCAACTCTTATGAAGTCGCATAAGGACGTAACTCTCTACCTTGACGAAAATTCCGCCTCTCTGCTTGATGAGGCAACTGTAAAGGCGTTTTCTTAAAGCTCCTTTTTATCAGTCAGGGCAGGGGAGCTGCCTATGATTTGCTTATAATTATAGTAGAAGGTTGTGTAGTTGTCGTAGCCAAGCTCGCGGCACACCTCCTGCGCTCCCATACCGTCACGCAACAGACGCTCGGCAAGCTGCATTTTCTTCGTGGTTATGTAGCGGCCGGGCGTTATGTGCATATATGACGAAAATCTGTGGCACAGGGTGGACTTACTGACGAAAAGCTCGCCTGCAAGCTCATCAAGGGTTATCGGACGTCTTATATTCTCGTCTATCAGCTCTATCACCCCGGCTATAAGCGCGTCCTTCGTGTGAGGGGCTTTGATGTCGGGTACGGGCTGCTTTAGCACCTTGTCAAGAGAAATGATAAATTCGATAAGCTTTGAGATTGAGTGAAGCCTCTTATACGGCTCGTCGTCCTCCGACTCTACTATCGACATTATCTGCTCTCCGAGGCCGTAGCGCTCTACGCTCTCCTTGTTTATAACGCGTGGAATTTTCCTCTCATTTTCAAACAGGCGGTATTCTTTACCGTCCTCGAGAAGTCCGTCTATTATTTCCATGTTAAATAATATGACAGCTCGCTCGTAGCTTGTGTTTTCCTTGATTTTTAAGGTGTGGATTTCATTCGGAGATACGAGGATTATGTCGCCCGCGCTTACTTTGTAGGTTTCTCCTTCAATGATGTATGAGATAGAGCCGTCGATTAAGTAAAGAATTTCGTACTGTCTGTGCGATTCGGGGCCGTTCGAATAGTGAGTATCCGACGGCGCGCTCCTTGTGTGGTGGTAATAAAAATCGTCACCCAGAGCGTTGTAGCTTTTCAAAATTGTGTTCATCATAGCCCTATTTTATCATAATTTTTTGAATATTTCAAGATATAAATTTAATATTTTGCAAGCAAAATGATTTTGTGGCTAGCTTGATTTAGAGCAGAAATCGCCGATTGCAACCGACAGGCGTATATAAATACGTCGGAGAGCGCAAGCGACGATAGAAAAAGAGCATAAAAAGAAGAAATTCGTAGAATTTCAACCTTAGAAAACTAAAAATATAAAATTTTGAGCGAAGATGCCGCGTTTTTTCGACATCTTCGCTCTTCTTCGGTTATGCCTAAATGAAGCAGCCACAATTTGTTTTTTAATATCCTATTTTATTAAAGAAATATTCGCTGTATTTTTTCCACAGTCTTGGATGCTCTAGCCCTGCGAGAGCGTAAGCGTCACGGTAGATAAGAGCAATAAGGCTCATTCCGTTCACGTCGCCCTCTTTTGCGCCGAGGGAAACGACCACTCCGTTTGAGATGCTTGAGCTTCCGCTCTTCAGATAACCGTAGCCGCCATCGGGCATACGGAATTCCTCAACCTTGTCGGAGATGTTGGAGATTATCTCGGCAACAGAGCTGTCGATAAGCTGGCGAAGCTCCGGGGAAACTTCACCAAGCGAGCGAATAATCTGAACCATAGCGCCTAAAGGATTCCACGCTTCAGAGCCTGAACGCGGCGAGAAGGTTTTTGAAATTTCGACAGCGTTTTTCAGAAAGACGTCAGCATTCGGGAACGGCTCCGTTTCGGAATTGAAGAAGCCGCAAATCTTGAGCACACCGTTAATTCCGTTAGGTGACGGTGCGGACTCCCACATACCCGTCTGGGCGCATTGCTTTTCCTTAAGCCACTTAACGAGAGTCGGTCTGTATCCTGCCGCTGTGATATAATCGGATGCGGAGGCAAGGTCGCTGCCCCAGGAGTAAGAGCATCTTGTAGGTACGGAAATTTCCGAAAGCCAGCGAAGGAAGTTTTCTTCGGAAGTAAATCTTTCGTCAATAGTCGCACCCTTTTCTGCGGTAGGCTTTGCCGCCGCCCGAGCCATACGCTCAGAGGGAAGCGGGTAAGGAGCTTTTGCACCGTAGCCGCCAAAAATCCAAGAGGCAAACGTGGTGTTTCTGTCCTTTTTCTCCGTTCCTGCGCTTTCCTTATAAATAGGGTCGTAGAAGTAGCCGTCGGAGGAATCCTGTCTTTCAGAGAGGAACTTAAGAGATGCATCTCTGAAAGCATCAGGTGTGATAAAGCGATGGTTTTCATCTCTTGTGATAAGTCCCATTCTGTCAAGCAGAAGTATCGCTTGAACGTGACTCTCTATGTCCGGCTCAAACTGCGGATTGTCCCTCGAGCTTTCAGCATAGTAGAAGCCGCCCGACTCCCTGTCGTAAAGACCTGCCAGCCAATCGACGACCTCTATGCCGAATTTCGCATCAAGCTTATCAAGCGCGGCTCTTACAGCCGGTGTTACGGAGCTTTTGTTCATATCAGTTGCCCGCCTTTCTTTTACTTTCGGTAACAATTTCCATAAAGTGCTCAAAATGTGGTCTGCCGAATATCGGAACTCTGTCCTCTGCGCTTACACCGAGCGCGTCCATGCACTTTTCGATAGTGCCGCTGACAGCGATAAGCGTCGCGTTGACGTCGCCCTCCGCCGCCTGATAAAGCGCAACGGGCATAGACTGCGAAACCTCGGAGGAATAGTCGCGCAAGAACGAGAATGAGCAGCCCGGCTTCTTAAATCTTTTAAGCTTTCTTGCCGACGCTCTCATGCCCTCTGCCGCAACTGATTTCAGGTCACAGATCATTTTGTCCGCCTGCCTTGCTCCTTCCTCGCCGCCGTACTTACGTAGGTTTTGCGCGAGGTTATCAACGGTGAACCAGGTGTTATAAACGTCACATACGATGAAAAATTCTTCATCGGAGATAATAGCCTCAATAGCCGATTTTGCCGCCGCCGTCGCGTTAGGGAAGGGGACCTCTGCAACGTTATATACACACGAAATTTTAAGCAGGCCGTTGACCGCGGTGTATCCCGGTGTGTCGTGCCAATATCCGCTTTCCTTATGCTGCTTTGCATTAAGAAAGGCAATGAGTCTGTCCATAAGCCCGAGAGCCTTTATCTGCTCAGCCTGAGTGATGAGAGCGTTGCCTACGCCGTAGGAATGCTCGCCGAAATTAAGGGTAGAGAGATATTCGTCAAACCTTTCGGGAGAGGAAAGATGCTCGGGAACTGCGGGGGTGTTTGTCTGCTTTGCCGTTTGTTTTTTGTCAACGATAGATGCATATTTCGGCTCTATGCCGAGATTTTTGAGAATGCTTCTCGACCATGAAAGGTCGCGGCCTCTTCTGTGAACGGGAATATCCTTATTCCACTGGGGATGGTAGTAAAAGCCGTCCTCGTCCTGAAGATTATATACCCATTTTCCGATGTCCTTTTTCATCCAGTCGGGAAGAGCCGTGGCGTAGCTTGCGCCAAAGTCGTCAACCATTCCCGCACTCTGCAGAAAGTTTAGCGCCTGGTTTGTAGATTCAACGTCGGGAAGAAGGTCGTATGTCTTTGCGCGGTATTCAACCGTATCGTTATCCCTTGCCGACTCGGAGTAGTACCAGCCTCCAATCCTTGCGTCGTAAAGTCCCGCAAGCCACTCAACCACCTCGTCGGTGTAGAGGCTGTGCCACTCCTTGAGCGCATCGCAAAGCTCCTTTCCGTACTTCTTTTCAAAGCTTTGCCACTTCTGTTCCTTGTAAAGTAAAAATTTATCCATTAAATCGTTCATAATACTAAAATAATGCGTCCTTGCGCCGCCTTTTGTTTAGCTGCCCCGAAAAACGAGGCAGCATTTTTTGAGTTTTGTAAATCAGCTTACGTCCGTCCAGCCCGAGCCGTCTATGTGGTTGTCGTCCTTATCGGCAGGGGGTATATCCTTAATCAATATAGGAGTCACGGCAGCACCGCCTCCGTCACAAGTTAAGTATACGTCAGCGTAAACGTCGTCGCCTATAACCTTGGTGATAACGTAGGATACGCTATCGCCCTGCACCACCTTAACAGCCTCAACGTCCGAAAGCAGTCTTATCCTTACGGTGCTGACGCCGTCTGCGCCCGAAATATTAAGGTTTATAGCCTCTTTATTACCCGAAACCTCAAGGTTACCCGAGCCTGAAACAATCTCACAGGTCGGCGTATACGCTCTTGCTTCGTAGTAATCGCACACCGAGCATTCTCTTGCCTCGTCGCAGCCTTCGTACTCGTCGGTTGCTATCCATTTAGACATATCGTGTCCCGGAGCCTTCGTTATAATAAACTTGTCGCTTACGTAGTCGCACTCGGGATTTGCGCATATCTGATACCGCTTGCCGTCCTCGGTGCAGCTTACCTCGTTTATAACATCACCCGCGACAAGAGCTGCGTGCAGACACGGGCCTGCCTTCAATGAGGTGTTGTCAAAGTAGAGTGAGCCGACAGACGAGGAGTGAGTCATAAATCTGACTCGGTTAAGGCTGTCAATGATAAGAGCGCCGGATTTAACAATGAAGTTTTGCGACTCGTATACCAAAATATTATTGATATATATTTGCGCCTTTGCGCTCTCTGCGCTGGGAACACCAAGGTCAACGATCATCTTGAAGCGTACCCAGGTATTCAGGTCTGCGATAGCCTTCTCGGGACTTGGATTAGCTCCGCCGTTTGTCGAGGTATCGTAGCAGTAGAGCTTTCCGCCTCGTCCGCTGAGAACGGGTCTGTATGCGTTCTTTGAGCTATCAGAGCTGTTAAGAACGTTGATTTCATAGTAGCCGTTTATTCCGAAATAAACGTCGGACTCGAATACTATGCTGTTGTATTTTTCACTTGCCGGAGTAACGAAGTCAATGTAGTCCGCACCGCCCGCGGATGTAGTGAAGTTTACGACCTTTGTGAGAGAGCCTGCACGGTTCATAATTTCGATTGCCGCCTTTGCACCGCCCGTCTTTAGAGTTGCGGTAACTCTGTTAGGGAAGTCGCCCGTGCTTGAGTACTCGTAGGTCATAACCTCGTCGGTGTCGTCCTTCGTCTCGCTCTTATATGTAGGAGGCGAGTAGGTGAAGAGAAGTCCCTCAAAGTAGACGTTATCCACGCTTGCACCGTCGGAGACAATCTTCGCAAAGGCAACATCGCCTCGCTCACCGTTATAGAAAATACCGGTAGAGAGCAGATACGTGTCAGCGTTTTTGACAGCTACAACGTCGTTTTCGGGATAGTAATTAAGAGTCAGAGGAAGATAAGCCTCCGTCTCAACTGAAACGATGGCAATAGCGAGTCTGCCCGACTCCGTAACCTCGTAAAGCGAGAGCGTCTTGCCGTCGTAGCCGAGGTCAAGAGCGAAAACTGTATTTTTGTTCTTATCAAGGAACAGTACTCTCGTAAATTTCTCCGCAGCCGTATTGTTAAAATACAAATCAAGCGAAAGCTCGTAGGAGAATACGTTATCAACTCTTGCGTTTAAGGGAAGAATGACGTACTGACCGCCTGAAAGTGTCAAAGCTCCGTCAGAAATCTTTCCGTTAGATTCTGCATCGGAAAGTCCTGCCTCAAAGTCGTAGACGTCCCTGTCAACCTTCGGTGTGGTTTCGGCAGTGTAATCACCGCGGCGAGCCTCAACGAAGATGTTGTCCAGTGTTCCTTCCATCTTACCCGAGTAGGTAAGAGTGATATCTCCAAGCTCAAATCTATACGTTGACTTGTCAGCGATATAGTCGCAAAGCGCCGCTAACTCGCCGTTAATGTAAATTAAAGTGTGCATTTGTGCGCTGAAATGCACAAATTCCACCTTGGTAGGCTCGTCGGAAACCGCGATTTTCGTAGCAGAGTAGGTGAGCGCGCCGCCCTTCGAAGTTACGACGAGATACTTCTCTGTGCCCTCGGTGATACACTTAAGCGTAAGGCTGGTTATACCGGTTATCTTATCGTCGTTAGTGTACCTGAAGCGCTTTGTAAACTCGAAGGTCATAACGTCACCTGCCGCGGCATCGGTAAAGTCAATGTCAAATCCGAGCGTATAGCAGTTTGCCAAAGCCTGCCTTGCAAATACGGGAATAGTCAGAACGCTCTTTTGAGAATCCTTAGTGAATTTCAGCGCGCCATCGGATACGCTTACGTTACCGCCGCCCGATACGATATTTATATCATCCGGGAGTGTGCCGTCAGCAAAGTCATACGTCTTACGCTCGCTGTCGGGAATATCCTCGTTTACTATAAGTCCCTTCGTGTTCGTCTCCGACTTATACTCAACGTTCTTTCCCGTAACCAGAGTATTATCCATATACATATTAAGGTTTACGTAAGAGAGAGGCGATACCTGAAGATATTCAAAGCCCTTGCCGGGAGTGCCGGTTCCGTCGGAGAGTTTTTTACCGCTGGAATTATAGTAGTTTGCGCTGACGGCAACGAGCTTTCCGTCAAGATAAAGCTTAATTCGTACTGTATCGTGGTTGCCCTTATAGTACTCTATCTTGAGGTTAAACCAGTCGTCAAGCGGATTTTTACCAAGGAGTCTTGCCTTCGTTTTTACAAGCTCAAGAGAGGAGTCCTCCCAAATCTCCACCATGCCGTCCTTTATTCTGAAGGAGAAGGCGTAGCCGGGGTTTAAGAGCATCTGCGCAACGTAAGTATTATCCGTACCCTCGCTTGCAATATAGAAATCGCTCTCGAAGATAGAGCAGTTTCTGTTCATCGAGTAGTAGAAGTTGGTAAATCTTGTGTAATCGTAAGTGTTCGACTGCGCGGGGTGCCAGATGTGAAGAGCCTGATTGCTCTTTCCCGTGGGGTCCTTCTGAACTGTGACAGCGCCCTTGTCGGATTCAATACCGATTTTTACGTTAGAGGGTCTTTCGTCAAGAGGATCGTCCTCAAACTTCATTGAAACGTCAGCCATTGAGGCGTCCTTTAAGGAGCTGTTGTTCGACTCAACTATGTCAATAAAGATATACCAGTCGGCAAGGCCGTAGGGGTTGACCTTCGGTAGATTGAGAGCGTTGTTGATATGTCCTATAAGACCGCCTATGCATATAAGCGTTGCGTTCACGTCACCCTCGTAGGAGTTAAGAACTGCGGTGGGCATACCCGTAGAGGTTTCGGAGGTTTTTCCGATAAGATACGAGAATGAGCCGTCAGGAATAGCAAAGTTTGCCGTTTTTTGAGTGGTGATGTTAATAGCCTCGGGCGCAACCTCGATTATCGCCGCGTTAATCTCGGCTATCATTTCGGCTGCCAGTGCCTTGTCTTTAACGTTTTCTGAAATGTTTTTCTTAATAAGACCGATGTTAGCCCACGCGTTATACATATTACAAACCGTGTATACAGGCTCGTCGGAGGAAATAGCCGCAATAGTAGCCAGAGCAGCCTTAAGCGCGTGCTTTATAGGAAGCTTATAGGCATTGTAGATGTTTACAATTTTGAAAAGACCGTCACACGCCTGATAGTCGGATTCAGCATCCCAAAGACCGTTTTCGTCATTTTGGGTTTCTTCAAGCCAGTCGAACAGCACCTTCGACAGCTCACCGTCATTGCGGTAATCAAAATTGGCAATAGCCGCCGCATGATTTGGGTTATTGGGGTCAAGACCTGCGCGCTCTAAATCCAGCGCCCTTATAGTTCCGTCCTGCGCGCCTATGGTACTTCCGGCGCCGTAGGAGTTTGTCTTTATATTCAGAGAGTCAAGGTACTCGCGGAACACCTTTGGATTTTGAAGGTGAGCGTTTAGCGACGAGGTGGCTGTGACGCTGCTTGCCAAAAGCACACGGCTTACGTCAGATGCCGAGCCTGCCAGTAGCTTTCCCGTAAGCTTTGCCGCGGAGGGCTTGCCCTCGCCCTTCATTCCGTTTTCAACGGGAACGGTGTAATAGGGCCTTGCGCTAAAGCGGCTTAGCATGCTCTGCGCCCATGATGCGTCACGTCCCATTCTCTCGGGATTGTTGTGATGCATTTCGGTTGACCACTGTGGGTGATAGAAATATCCGTTGGTGCTTTGTAATCCCTTGACGAAGCCTACTATTTCATTCCTCATCCAGCCGGGAATGGCATTGGCGTAATTTCCGCCAAACTGCGAAACCAAACCGCCCGACTCAAGAAGTGATAGCGCCTGGTTGGTTGACTCTATATCGGGGGCGTAGCCCTCGGTGTTTCTGCCGGAGTTAGAATAGTAGAAGCCACCGTAGTAGCAGAGGGGATTTCCCTCGGCATCGACAGGGTGCTGACAGACCTTGTTTCCGTTCTGGTCATAGGTCGTACATACGCAAATTCTCTCTTCATATAGGTTTGCAAGCCAGGTAACTAGTCCGGGCTTATAGAGCGTATAGAGGTTCTTTAGAGCTTCAGCCACCTCTTCTCCCGCGCGCTCGGCAACAGCCTCCCACTGCGCGTTTTGGCGCTCTGCGTCCTGCACACGATATACCTCGATGAGATTAGCCTTTTCCTGCTTTACAACGCCCTTCTCACATACAAGCTCCGTGTCAAAATATTCATTTGCGAAGTCGATAAGAGCCTCTTCTATGTAATCATAGCTCAAAGCCTCGGTGTAAGCCACACCGAGCGACGTTCCGTCGGAGTAAACTACGTGGCCGCAGTCGCCAAGCTCGTAGTAGTCGTAGCGCGCGAGCATTGCATAGGCGTTTTTCGAAACGCTTCTGTCCGACGGGCCTATGATAATCTCGTGCTTTGATTTTTCAGGCATAGCGTCGCCAGCCTGGTATATCTTTAGTCCCGAGCCGAGTTGCCTTCTGAGCAAGCCGTAGAAGTCGGCAACCGTGTCAGAGGAGATGTTTTCATCGGTAAAGATAAGGTTCAGCGACGAGCCTTGTGTGTAAATAACGCTGTCGTCAGAGGAGGGCGTAAAGTCGTCCTCTTTGCTTTGGGTACAGGAGAAGAGCGCCAAGGCAAGCGACAGAACCGCTATTATCCATAATATTTTTTTCTTCTTCATATAAATCTCCATTAAAAAGCTAAGCGCCCCTCGCACCCCGAGGAATGCGAGAAGCGCGAAAAATCAAACTAATCGCAAACGGAATGACTTATTAATCCTCTGTTGCAATGTATGTGTTGTCGAAGTAGACTGTGTGTGTACCCGTACCCTTGTATCCTCTGTCAAGGAAACCGATACCGGTGAAGTTTTTGTTGTTCATATTATTACGATATCCTGTTGCGGTAAAGGTGGCTTGAAGCTCGCCGTTTATGTAAACGTTAACGTTGCCGATTCCCTTAGAGTCTGCGGGTGTGGTGCTCGTAGTACCTAAGCTCGTGATTTCGTACTCGATTCTCAAATTGTACGTTTCGTCAAATTTCAGTCCTGTAACGAGGTTTGCCCAATCTCCGCCGGTCTTATCAAGGCACTGTATCTTGTATTCGGTGGCAGAGGTACGGTTGATAGCAAACAGTGCAAAATCATCTCCGTCACCGTACCACGCGTTTGATGTAAAGGCAAATTGCACGAGCCATTGGTCGCTGGCAGAAGTTGCATCGTTCTCCCAGTTTATATTCATATCCGTTTCGAAGACGTAGGTTTTGCCAACAGCGCCCGCGGTAGCATTTTTGTTCATTATCTCAAAGGGACGCCATTGAGCAGTATTAGTAGAACCAAATGCAAGTGCACCGTCGATAACGTCTGCCCAAACCAGAGTTTCACTGGTTGTGTCTACGGTAAGAGCGGAATTTGCATCAGGATAGAAGAGACCGCTTCCCTTAAGAGTAAGGTCTGCGCCGTCAGCATCTGTCCATGTTTGAACTTTGCCGCCTGCGTAATTGTAAGTAAAGTTATTCTGACCGATTTTAAGGGTTGTGTCGTAGTAGTTCCAGGATGAAGCGGTATTGTCGCCGTAAGCACCGACCTTTTCTCCGTCCTTCTCAAATCCTGCGAAAATTGTGCCGTTATAGGATTTAGGAGCTTCGAGCACAACGTCAGATTCGCGGTAGCGTATCTGTTCGGTTTTCTGCTCTGTTCCGTTAAGATTTGTAGTTACGTTCACAACGTAGTAAGCGTCAGCCCAGCCGTACTTTTCAAGGTCAGCCTCGGAGTAAGCCGCGGGATTTTCCTCGATGAGAACGTCCTGAACGGAAGCCGAGTAAGCAAGAGCTGCCTTGTAGAGATTTGCGGAAACGTCGCCTACACCGTCAGAAGAAAGACGCGCGGTGTAGTAGTCAAAGAGGGAATATTCATCAAGCGCGCCAACCGCAACTATCTTGTTGTCAGCGTCAACGAGAACGGGGTAAGCATACTCGGGTCTTGTAGCGAAGGCGGGAGCGATACCGTCAGAGCAGATGTAGTCGTACTCTTTGCCGCCGTATGCCTGCTTGCCGTCAATCTTGCCTACGGAGTAGGCGCCGGCAGCGCCTGCGTCGTTTATAACGTCGTCTACACTAGGCTTGTGTGCGTTGTCTTTAGAGAAAACAATCTTTGCGGTATAGTTTTCTGCATTTGCTGTTTCGATAAGATATACTATTCTGGGCGCACCCTCGTAGGATACGCTTCTCTTATAAATTGTGATTTCGGGAGCGTCAGCATCAGCAGCCGATGCATAAAAGCCCACCGCAGCTCCGATAAGGAGCAGGCAAGAGAGAATAACGGTTATAATCTTAAACTTATTTTTCATCATTTTTACCTTTCCTTTCTCGGTTTAGTTGAATTTGGTTGTGTCAACGTAGTTTACGGTATATACGTCGATATCAAAGTGAACACCGGAGTCGGACATCGGACACACACCATTGAAGCAAGCCCCGCTTGTGAGTGTAGCGGTCTTTGTCGATACGTAAGCACCGTTAACGTAGATGTCAAATCCACCGTCAACTATATCAATGGTTATGTTAATCTTTTCGCCTCTTTCAAATACGCCTGCCTCGACACCGTTGACGATAAATCTTCCATCTTTTTCAAAAATGTACTTGAAAGAGGAGTCACCGCCCGTGGTGTAAAGGTTTATTGTTGCAGAAAGCCATTCCGTACTCGGAGTGGTGAGGGCAAGCTCAAGCTCGACGCGGTTTTGAGTCTTGGTCGAAGCAGGGTTCATGAGCTTGATGAAAGGAGCTGTCACACCGCTGATGATAACGTTTTTATTAAAGGAGAGATATTTTGCACCGTCATTTTCCTTTATAGCAAGGGTATCCTGCGCGATTATTGTGCTATCCTCTGCGGAGGTTACCTGCACGAATCCCTTCGCATGAACGAGATTGTTAAGATGATAGGTTTCACCGGCGGTGTAATAAACGTTGCCCGATGATTTGATAGTGCTTGAGGTTACTACGTTAAGCTCGCCTGTTGCATAGCTGCCAAAATTGATGCCCACAGCATAAGCCGAGTCAGCCTTCGCGCCGTAAACCGCGGTGTAAACGTTGTTTTTGGTGCTATCGGCGGTTGCGGTTGTAACTCTGTTATAGTCCTTATCACCGCTAGGTGTTTCCCAATAGCAGAAATATTCGCCGTCTGCGTTAACGGTGTTTGCTCTTATAATTGCGTTTCCGTTCTCGTCAGCGAAGGCGAGAGTGCGTCCGTTGTCAATAGTGTGACCGCCGTCAAGAAGTATGATAGGACGTCTTACGGTAGCACCGTCAGCGGTATCCTTACCTACGCCTGCAAGCTCTGCGGAGTTACCGTAGAGAACGAGATTTTTATAGAGCGACATCTGCTTTTCGGTAACGTTCGTGTCGTCGAGTCTGTCCTTAACGTAGGAGTAGATGCCGTAGAGCTTAGGTGTACCTACGAGATAGCAAACGCCATTCTCGTCACGCTCAGCCTCGCATACGTAGAACTCCGCGCTCATATTCTGCGCCGAGATGCCCTCTGTGCGATAGAAGGTCACACCCTGGAAGGTCTCGGGGTTAAAGTTATAAGTAGGAGCGGCGGTCGTGTCCTCGCCTATATCCCAATATGCAATTCCTGCGGTGCGGCCCTCGGTAGCAGTGCCTGTAAGCTCGATAAGAAGCTGGGTTTCGGCGCTGTAAGCTACGTTAGAACGCTTGATTGAAAGAGTAGAGGCGTCAGCAGCATCCTCTGCAAGCGAGGAAACGCCAAATGCGGCAAGCGCGCACACAACAAGCGCACAAACTAAAATCGTTCTTAAAAATTTGGTGTGTTTTTTCATGATTTCTTCCTTTCTTATGTTTTTTAGAGTCACTAGACCCATGAGTCGTCACCCGGCTCGATGACGATTGACGTCTGGATTACGTCTGTGTTATCAAAATTGATGAGCAAAAGCTCTGCGGGTAGGTACTCTTTTTTCTCTCTGTTCATTTTTTCTCCTCCGTTTCGTTTAGATTTCAAAAGCACTTACCAAGTGTTAAAAAACTTAAAAATTTCACAAGGTTTATCTCCCTCGTGCTTAAATTATATATGACTAAAGTACTACCGACAATGGAATATCCCGACTTGTTTTCCGACTTTTAATTTCGCGTTGGTCAATTTGCGCTCCGATATAGCAAGGCGATTGTGCAAAATTACTAAATAAAGAGCCTCGGCTTTGACGCAAAACGCGCTCTGCCGAGGCAGGTTGTTATTTCGTTGTTTTCAGTCCTTCGTCGTGGTGCTTTCTCTGTACTGAGATGGAAGCACGCCCATGCGCTGCTTGAATATCTTGTAGAAGAAGTGCATATCGACAAATCCGCACTCTGTGGCGATATCTCCTATCGACCTGTTCGTAGTGGTGAGAAGGAGGCATACGCGCTCGATGCGCTTCTTTTGAATAGCTTCGCTTATCGTGTAGCCGGTGTCCTTCTTAAATATTCTGCCGAGATAGTCAGGGTTGAGATAAACTCTGTCTGCAAGGCCGGATACGGAGATGTTGCTGTTCTGGTAATTCTTATTAATGTAGTTTTGGATATACTCGACAGCTTGCTTTCTGTACTTCTTATTATCCGCGCCGAAGAGCGTTTTGCTCAGTCTGTCGGCATTGATTATAACGAGCATAAGATACGCCATCATAACGTCGTTATATCCCGCCTTTGCGCTCTTGTATTCCTTATACATTTTATTGAAGAATTCACCGTATACCGAGTGAGCCGCCTGCGAGAAATTGAAGAATATAAACGGTGTTGACTCCCTATCCCTGAGGGTATAGAAGGCAAACGAGCCTTCAAGCAGCTTGTAAGGATAGCTGTGCGAGCCGTTTACGAGTATACCTCCGTTGAACATCAGAGAGTAGAAGCGAAACGAGCCGTCCTCGGAGATATCCGTACGCGTGAAGGGTGTAAAATTGTTTATAACTATCAGGTCGCCCTCGACAGCCTCGTACACGTGACCCTCAAACTCATACCGTCCCTTGCCGGAGATTACGTAATTTATTTCAAGAAAACGGCAAGAATGTAATACTCCGTTGTAGCTCTCGTGCTCGCCCGATATATGAATATGGATATTTTCATTTCGTCTGAAGAACAGCTCGTCAGACAGGGTAAGTATCTCGTCGTGTTTTTTCACGGTGGTATCGTCCTCGCTTTCTTTTTTTGAAAAAACTGCGTGGGATTATTTTTTAGAAATCGTAGTTCGGGTTTACTATCTTTCCTGTATTTGCCGACTCAACTATGGAGAGGCAGACCTCAACCGTCTTTGCACCCTCGTAGACCGTGGTTGCTATGGGTGTATCGTTTACAAGACAGTCTGCAAACTCCTTAAACTCCGCTACTGCGTTGTGATTGTTTACCGTAGCGTCTATTTCAACAGGCTCTGCGGGAGCGTTTCCGTTCTCGTCAATCTCAAATACCTGAACGGGCTCCTTGCCGTTTGTGAATATCATAGTACCCTTCGTGCCGTATACGCAGGTACGCATGGTGTAGTTTCTCTTACAGCCCGTAGAAACGAACACCTTACCCATAACGTCGCCGGGGAATTTCATAATAGCAAGGTTTGCGTCGTCGTAGCTAACCTTGGGCAAGAGCTTGTGCGTTCCGTATGCGTAAACCTCCGTGGGATCAGCGCCGACAAGCCAGCGAAGCAGGTCAACCGCGTGACAGCCTCCGCCTACGACGCCGTTTCTTACAGGGTCGGCTCTCCAGTTGCCGGGCTTATCGAACATATGCATATAGTCGTGTGCATACTCGGACTCAACGTAGTAAAGCTCGCCCATTCTTCCTTCCTCTATATACTGCTTTGCAAGCACGAATGAGGGAGTGAAGCGGCAAATCTGACCAATCATAAACTTGCACTCGGGGTGTGCCTCAACGTCCTTGACTATCGCCTCGATGTCCTCTCTCGTAAGAGCCAGAGGCTTCTCGCAGAGAATATGCTTTCCTGCCTCGAGGCACTCGTGTATCATCTCTCTGTGGAGCTGGTCGGGCGTTGCTATGATAACGACGTTTATATCCTTATTATTAACTATCTCTTTCCAGTCGGTAATCCACTTTTCGCGGGGGAAGTTATATAGCTTCTCGCATCTTTCATACTTTGATTCGAGAGGGTCGCAGGCGAGCGCAACCTCTGCTCCGTAATCGAGCGCCGCGCCAAGATGCGCATGACCCATACCAAGACCTATAACTCCTACTACAAGCTTTTCTACCTTCATAATAAATTCTCCTTTGTAAAAGCACGTGAAATGTTTGATGCCCTTTGGCATTGCTTTAATTATAATTAAAAAAATCACAATTGACAATGGAATTTTCCGACCTATTGACAAATAGATTTTTTTGAGTCGAAATTTGCACGTAAATTCTGAAAAAATGTGCAGAAAATTGCCTGTTTATATATATTTTATACTAAAAAACGCGAAAATAACTTAAATTCATAATTTTTTTACCTTTTATTTTTCCGAAAAATTCAGAAAATAATATGTCGGAAAATTCTATTGTAGAGTAGATTATTTTTAACTATAATAAGCATAACGAATTTTGCGTATATTTTGGCTGAATTTTTGAAAAGAACGGCTTTTTATTCAATTTTAGCAACTATTTTCCTTAATTTATTTATTGTGTTGACATTAAATATACTCTAATGTATAATGAAATTTGAAAGTGAGGATTTACCGAAATGAAAAACGGATATTTCGATAACGAAAAAAACGAGTTTATCATAACCGATATGTTTCCAAGACGCCCCCTGCTTAATTATCTTTGGAACGAGGAGGCTGTCGCCTCTGCCGACCAGTTCGGCTCGGGATTTATCTGGCGCTCCGTAGGTACGGGACGCAGACATATCGAGGACGGTGACAGAAATATTTACATAAAGGATAAGTCAACGGGCGAGGTCTATTCGGCAAACAGAAACTATAACGGACTCCCCTTTGATAAGCATGAGGCACACGTCGGTGTCGGTTATCAGACGGTGATATCCGAGTATAACGGCATCTCCTGCGAGCTGACTCTTACAGTTCCCGAGCATGGCGCGGCGCTTCTTTACGGTGTGAAGGTAAAGAATATGACCGAGAAAAAAAGGGAGCTTAGCATATACTTTAACGTTTCTCCGAAGCCCGAGCTTTCAGCGCACGACGCTTACGGTCTTGCGGATTATTCCGAGAGCCTCGGCGGACTTCTTTACAGCCACGACGGCTACAAGATGCCAAACGAATATACCAAGGTCTTTGTCGGAAGCGCGAAGAAGCCGACAGCCTACGAGGTGTCGCCCTCCGGCTTTGAGGGCAGGTACGGCGGACTTCATAACCCAAAAGGAGTCAGAGATGAGCGCCTTTCGAGCAGAGGCTCAACCTTTGAGGCGCGTTACACCGCGGCTATGCAGTATGACGTGACGCTTGGGGGCGGCGAGTGCTTTGAGAACGTATTTTGCTCCTTTTCCGCAAGGGACGAGGGGGAGTGCGCCTCTCTTAAGGACACCTACCTTGCAGACGGATTTTTCTCTTCGGAGCTTCAGAAGAAAAAGGACGAGGCAAAAAGACTGTGCGAGGTTTATAAGCTTAACTCACCCGACGAATATCTTAACACGCAAATAAACGTGTGGTTAAAGCATCAGATTTCTCTCGGAAAGACGTGGGGCAGGCTTTACGGAAAGGGCTTCAGGGACGTTTGCCAGGATATAACCGCATTCGTTTCGTTTGACCCATCTCTTGCGCGAAAGAGAATTTTATACGCTCTTACCTATCAGTACGAGGACGGAAACCCCATCAGAATGTTCGAGCCGAACTACCATTTCCCCTACAATGACGGAGGTGCGTGGATACCGGGCGCCGTTCTCTCCTACCTTAACGAGTCGGGCGACGTTTCTATACTTGACGAGCAGGTGAGCTACCTTGAAGGCGGCTGTATAGAGCACGCGAATTATGCCGACTGCACCTTCTTTACCGAGCCGTATATGCCGGGCAAGAGGGTTGACAGCGTGCTTTGCCACGTAAGAGCGGCGGTCGATTATCTTCTCGGCGACAGGGGAGAGCACGGGCTCGTTCTGTGGCGCGGCGGCGACTGGAACGACAGTATGAACAGCGTGGGACTTCTCGGCAAGGGCGAGAGCGTTTGGCTCAGTATCGCAACCGTAAAAGCTGTGGACGAATTTTGTGAGATACTGAAAATCGCGGGCGCCTATGACGAAATAAACGCATACAGAGAGAAAAATGCCGAGCTGAAATCTGCCATAAGAGAGCACGGCTACAACGGTAAGCATTATATATACGGAATAAACGACTGGGGCGAAAAAATAGGCGACACAGAGAGGATTTTCCTCAATGCGCAAAGCTGGGCGGCTCTTGCGGGAATAGATGATGAAGCAACGCTCAGACGCGCTATGGACGAGGTTGAGAAGCACTTAAAGTGCGACTTCGGCTACACCCAGTGCTACCCCAGCTACGACAAGGGCGACCTCCATATCGGAAGAGTTTCGTATTTTGGCAAGGGACTTGTTGAAAACGGCGGTGTATATAACCACGGCGTTGCGTTTAAGATTGCTGCCGACTGTGTTCTCGGCGAGGGGGAGCGCGCGTACAGAACGCTTAAGCTCATCTCCTGCGACAATCCTAAAAACGACGACAGCGGTGTCGAGCCGTATGCCGTGACGAATATGTATATAGGCCCTGAGAACCCCTACCTTGCGGGATACGCTCCTGCCAGCTGGATAACGGGTACTGCCGGCTGGATATACAGAAGCGTTACCGAGTTTCTCCTCGGAATAAAGCCTACAATAAGAGGTCTTAAGGTCGAGCCTGCTATGCCTTCGGGCTGGAGCGGTACGTCCGTCAGCCGTAAATTCAGAGGCGAAACGTATAATATAACCTATATTGAGTCTGATAGAGCCTCGCTCATTTGTGACGGAGAAGAGGTTGACGTTTTATCTCTTCGGGGAGATGGAAGCGTTCACGAAGTAATTTGCAATTATATCAAAAAGGAAGTATAAAAACATGGAAACAAAAAAGCTTGCGGTCATAGGATACGGTCAGAGAGGTAGCATTTATGCAAACTATTCTTTACTAAAACCCGAAGAATTTGTTGTAACGGGCATAGTTGAGAGCGACCCTGACAGAAAAAAGCTTGCAGAAAAAACTCACGCCTGCCCCGTCTTTTCCGACTACCGCGATTTTCTCAAAGCGGGAATAGAGGCAGACCTCGTTGCAGTCGCAACGCAGGATAAGGACCACAGAGAGCATGCCATCGCCTGCATGGAGGCGGGATACGACCTTTTACTTGAGAAACCTATCGCAACCTCTATCGAGGACTGCGAGGCGATATACGAAGCGTCCGTAAGACTCGGCAGGAAGGTTATCGTATGCCACGTGTTAAGATACACCCCCTTCTACTCAAAGCTTAAGGAGGTAGTAGACTCAGGCGTGCTTGGCGATATAGTTACTATGAACACCACCGAATGTGTCGGCTATTACCATCAGGCGCACTCCTTTGTAAGAGGTCCTTGGCACAGCTCCGAAGAGTCCTGCCCCATGATACTTGCGAAGTGCTGTCACGATATGGATATGATAAGATACATACTCGGCAAGAAGTGCCTTGCGGTTTCTTCCTTCGGCGGACTTACCCACTTCACGAGTGAGAACGCGCCCTGCGGCTCTGCCGACTACTGCTCCGACTGTAAGTATACCGACTGTGTATATAAGGCGCAGACAATTTACGAGGAACAGGGCAAGTTCCGCGGTTACTTCACTACCGATATCTCAGACGAGGGAGATTGGCGCGAGAAGCTCGTCCATTCCCCCTACGACAAGTGTGTTTATAAGTGCGACAACGACGTCGTTGACCACCAGGTATGCATATTCGAGTTTGAAGACGGCGTCACCGTCAGCCACACCATGAACGCCTTTTCAAAGACGATTTACAGAGATATCAAAATCCACGGCACGAAGGCAGAGCTTCTCGGAAATATGGAAGACCTCTACCTTGAGCTTCGTCCCTTCGGCGGTGAGGTCGTAAGATACGATTTCACAGATGCTGACACCTCGGGCAACCACGGCGGCGGAGATATCTCCATGATGCACAGCCTCTACCTTGAGCGCAACGGCAAGGCAGCGCCCGGCATAACCTATATTGACGTATCTATTGACAGCCACCGTATGTCCTTCGGCGCTGAAAAGTCAAGACTTTCCGGCGGTGCACTTATTAAAATTTGAAAAATACTCCAAGGAGAGTGATAAATTTGATTTTCATGTCCTTTAACACCCAGCACTGCCTGAATTATATGGAGCAAAAAATCGACTTTGAAATTATGGCAAAGGCGATAAAGACCGTGGGTGCCGACGTCGTAGGTATGCAGGAGATGAGAGGGAAGGGGAAAGCGTCCGATTACGAGGAGCAGACGGAGAAGGTTTCTGCCATATCGGGACTTCCTTATTCGTATTTTGGTAAGGCGATTTACTTTGAGGGACTTGGCCCTTACGGAAACGCGCTTCTCTCAAAATATCCCATAATTTCCGCCGAGGTTATTCCGATTCCCGACCCCGACCCAAAGACGGGAGATAAATATTACGAAACCCGCGCACTGATAAAGGCAAGGCTTGAGGGAGATATTACCGTCCTTGTCACTCACTTCGGACTTAACGAGGACGAGCAGAGAAACGCGGTGAAAACCGTTGTCGAAAACCTTGAAGAAAAAAGATGCGTTCTTATGGGCGACTTTAACGTAAGACCCGACTCCGAAATTCTCTTGCCGATAAGAGAAAGGATGAAGGATACGGCAGATCTCTTCGAAGAAGAGAAAAAAAGCTTTCCATCTGATGACCCGTATATGAAAATAGACTATATTTTCGTATCCTCCGACGTTCAGGTCGTGAGCGCGGATATTCCCGCGATAGTAGCCTCCGACCACCGCCCGCACACGTGCGAGCTTTCCTTATAATATAAAAAAACGGCTCTGTCGCAGCTTAACTTAAAGCTTTGACGGGGCCGTGTTTTTAGCCTTCGCCCTATGTGATTTTTGCGCATAAATAAATTTTTATTTTGTGAAAGATGCCCTTTGAATTTTTTCCTGAAAATATGGTAAAATATATATGGAAATATCTTGCCAAAAAGGAGAACGGTATGCACAAGGTCGGAGAAAATATTTTATATGGCTCGGGCGGTGTTATGCACGTCGTTGACATAAGGGAAGAGAGCGTAGGCGGAGAGCCGAGGCAATATTACGTTCTGCGCGCGCACGGCGCACACGAGGATTCCTTGACCTACGTGCCTGTCGATAATGAAAAATTAACGTCCATGATGTACCCCGTAATGACCGAGGAGGAGCTTGATTTACTCTTCAGAAATACGGCAGAGGCGGAGGGCGAGGAGTGGCTCGCCGACTCAAAGGCGAGAGGCGAGAGCTTCAGAAAGATTCTTGACTCGGGCGACAGACTCGCTCTTATGCGCATGATACGCTCAATAAGCGTGGCATCAGAGAGGCGGAGCCGTGAGGGGAAGAAAAACTTCCTCTCCGATGAGAACGCCATGCGTAAAGCAAAGAAGCTTCTGTATTCCGAAATCTCCCTCATCAAAGGCATACCAGAGGACGAGGTCGAGGACTTCGTAACACGGGAAATAGAAAAATATAGATAACAAAAACGCACCAAAATGTAAACCAAGGTTTGCATCGGTGCGTTTTTTGCTGTTATTAAGACGTTATTACTTTACTTCGGCAGATTGGCTTAAATTCGCACATCTCGCAGTGCAGAGCCGTGCCGTCATCTCTCGGACTTGCCGAGGCGTCGCCCTCGCATATCCTGTCTGCCACATCTGATACCGTAGAGAGCGCGTCAGCCATCATACCGTCAAAGCTCTCTTCGGTGAAGAGGTATTTTCTCTTCGAGTCGGGAATCTTGTCGGGCGTGCGCTTTGAGTAGAGGGGAGTGTAGCGCATATTCATCGCCGAGATTACCTCCTCGTCGTCAAGCACCATTCCCTCGCGCCCCTGCGCCTCCTTTACCGCCTCACGCGCAAGCTCGTCGCTTGGGATATCAATTCGCTTGTCGGTGATTGAGGTCTTGACGTAAATTACGCCCGCGGGAATGAGCCTTCCTCCTTCGCCCAGTCCTATGCGCTCCTTGAACTTCTCGTTTTTCGTGTCGAGAATTGACTTTAAGTATAGGAACATCTGAAGGTTTTTGCCTTCCTTGAGGTCGTCGGGAGAGAAGTCCTTGCGCCCGGTCTTATAGTCTATGACCCTTACGTAAACGTCCTCGCCCTTTTTATAGGTGTCAACTCTGTCGATGTAGCCGTAGACGTAAACGTCGCGCCCCGCGGCCGATTTTGCAACCGCAGGCTCGGGAGATTCAGCATCGCCCGCCTTTATCGCAAGCTCGAAGAACTTCGGACGGAAGAGCGAGCCTTCAAGCTCCTCGCACAGCCCCTCCACAACGGGAAGCGCCGCGCGCACGAGTCTTTCTATCTTTATTTTCGTAATTCCGACACCGAGCGCCATCTCGCCTATGTCGCTCATATACTTTTGCGCGGCGCGGCGCGTCAAGGCTTGCATCTGCTCGCTTGTAAGCTCGCGGTAATTCTCCTTTTCAAGCTCTCGCAGTACGTTTTCAAGTATCGCGTGAATGAACGTACCGATATTCGCCGCATCAAACTCGGCAGGCGCTACCTCCTTAAGCGAAAGAGTATATCTGCAAAAATAGCTTAACGGGCAGGCGGAGAACGTGTCTATTCTCGACTGGGTAAGTGAAACCGCCTTTTTGCTCGCCAGCTCCTCGCTGTAAAGCTTAAGCGACGAGTTCGTTATGTCGCCGAGAGCCACCTCGACGCATTTTTCCTCGCCCGACGCCACAAGAGCATCGCGCACCGCCCGCTTCACGTCGCCCTCGGCTTCACCTAGCATAAGAAGCGCGTCGTACTTGTTAAATATTCGGTCGAGGAGGGGAATGGAAGAAATTTTTACAGGTGATACGCCCGTAAGCCTTATAATTCTGTCTATCGCGTCGGAGCGCTCCTTCGGCTTAAATTTAGTATCGCAGGCGCAGTAGCTGAGAGTCAGACTCTCTCTTGCGTAGGTAAACGAACGGTTAAAGACGTAAAGCTCTCTTGCGCTCGTCGATTCAATACGAGGGCATATAGTGGGAATGAAGCGCGACAGCACCGCCCTGTCCTTTTCGCTGAAGTAGGAGCTGTCCTGATTTGAGGCGGGAAACTCGCCCATATTCACGCCGATAAGGTAAACGTGCTTCTTGCCGTAAAGGCGGAGCATATCCGCATCTCCTACCGTAATCTCGTCAAAATACGAGGGTATGCGCGCAATATCCGCGCCGCTGAAGGCAATCTTCAAGAGCGAGAGGAAGGTCTCGGGGTCTGATTTAAGGTCGCCAAGCACCTCTACAACGGTGTCAAGGCTGTCGCACACGGTTTTCCAGAGCCTTTCTGTCTGTTCCGCGCGCTCGGCTTCGCCTATTTTCATAAGCTCCCTTGCACGCTCTGCGAGCTTTTCCTCCATGCCGATGAAGGTGAGGTGGTTATACAGTGCCACAGCCTGATCTCTTACGGTTTTTGCCGCCAGGGCGTCCTGCTCGAAGGCTAAAAGGGGAGAGATAAGCTTCTCTCTTATGCCGTTTATACGCACAAGGCTCTGCGCGTGGGCATCGGTGTGGCGGGTGGAGTAGCCCTCGGGGTTCATGTTCCATAATATCCCGTCGGTAAAGCGGCTGCCGTTTATCTGCCAGGTCTCGGCGTATATTTCAAGCTCGTCACACTCCTCGCGCTCGATAGGCGACAGGGGGCATTTCGCATACGTGATAAGGCTCTGGCGCGAAAAGTGCGAGCGAATGACCGAATAGAGTGAAAATATCAGCTTTATAGCGTCAAAGTCGCAAATTTCTCTGCCGCGCGAGATGAAGGCGCGTATATCCGCCTCTTTCAGTGCCGAGTCGAGTATTCCCTCGTATTTTTGCACGTCTCCCGAGGCTATCGCGATATCCGAGGCGCACGCGCCCATCATGAGTCTATGGCGTATATCCGCTGCTATAAATCTACATTCTTCAAACGGGTCTTTCGCCTCGAAAATCCGTATTTCTTCGGGATTTTGTAAACTAATATTGTCAAAATCACCGTAATTTCGCCATAAAAGCTCGCTGAGTGACCTTATGGAGTCGGGCATTTTTTGGGGATTATTTTCGTATAAGAGCTTAATCTGCGTTCCCGAGCGTCTTGCATCGGACTTTAGCCTCGACTCCGCCTCGCCGACCTCCGTGTACTCAAAAAGTCCCTCCGCGCCCTTCGGCATTGTCAAAAGCACGGTGAGGGCGCTCCTCTCTGCAAGAGCGGATATTATCCTGTACTGCGGCTCTGTGAAGGACGTGAAGCCCTCGATAAATATATGCGTGTCGGAGAGATGCGTCGGGTTCTCGTAAAGCGCGCGGAGCATTAGTGCGCAGTCGTCGCCCGCATCGGAATACCTTTCGGACAAAAGATTTTTATATAACGAATATATTTTTGAGAGGTCGGAGAGCTTACCGAGAAGCCGTCCCTCGCCCTTAAGCTGCTCGGAGTCAGCGCACGACGCAAGCTCGTCGGCAGATACACCGAGGCTCTGCATTTCATTGACGGCAGAGATAGCGCGGGCGACCAGCCCCTCGCTGATGCCCCTCGAATTTTCCGTAACCGTAAGGGCGGGCGCCAGCTCCGTGAGCGTTTGCCACATTATTAAAGATGCGCGCGTGCTGTCGCACCTCTCTGCCGACAGACCGCCCAGCGTGCGCGCCGTACTGTTCGCAAGCCTTGTGAAGTTCGTAACCTCAAGGTTCAGCGAGGCAGCCCCGCGAAGCATATCGGCAATCTGCGCCTCGGTGGTGACCGTCTGCTGCTCGGGTACTATCAGAAGCACTTTTTCACCGCTTTTTGCAAGAGATATCGCCTCGTCAAGCACCCTCTCGTGTCCGAGAGAGCAAAATCCGCTTCTTAATATGTTAAGCATGCTCACCCTCCATAATATACCGCGCGTCTATCTTGTAGCCGAGCTTCCTTGACGAAAGTATGATTTTTTCGCCTCTCTCGATTTTTTCACGCAAATAATGTATATAAACGTTTACAATTCCGCCATCTCCATCGCCCCAAACGTCAGAGAGCAGTCTCTCTCGGCTGACAAACTCGCCCCCTGCCGCAATAAGACGGGAAAGCAGCGCCGCCTCAAGCTCGGTTAGGCGAATCCTCTCACCTCTTATGGTGCATATCCTGCCTTCAAGCGACAGAGCCGCATTTACGCCCACCTTCGCAAGCCTTACGATATCCTCAAATGCGGCAGGGATTTTCAGAGTACAGGGCAGGGTACGGCTCATAGTGATAACCCCATCGCCCCTCGGTGCATCGGGCATAGTATCAAGGTCGAGAAAGCAGACGTCCCACTCCTCGCCCTCACGGCAGATAAGCGCCACGCCCTCTTCGGAGAGAGCCAGGGCAATCTTGCTTTTAAGATATTCGTTTTTCGTCAAGATAAGCACGCGCCTCATACTCACACCTCAAAAATTCTAATTTATTAAAATTATTATAATACATTGCTCGGGTTTTGTCAATAGCGCCCGAAAAAAACAAAAAAGACGGCAAATTTTGCCGCCCACTAAATTATATTTTACCACAAAACACCCCATGTGTCAACACTTTTGCGCAATAAAGTGCCAAAAAAGATTTGTTGGTAATTTTTTTCAAAAAAATGCGAAAAAATTCAAAAAAACTGTTTATTTTTACAAAGAAATATGCTATAATTAAAGTGCGGAGAGAAAAGCTCTCCAAGACTACCAGGAAAGGAAATGCTCTCACGTGAGGGCGCTCTCGAAAGAGAGAGGTTAGCAAGATGAAAATTACGATTTACGGCAAGCAGATGACAGTACGCGAAAGTCTTAAGGACGCGGTTGAAAAGAAGCTTTCAAAATTTGACAGGCTCTTTGGCGAGGACACCGAGGCGTTCGTAACGTGTAAGGTGCGCAAGGGGGTAAAAATCATCGAAATTACCGTAAATTACGGCGGAGTGACCTTCCGCTCCGAAGAAGAGAACGAAACCTTCCTTACCGCTCTTGACAGAGCTGTCGAAGGACTTGAAAGACAGATAAGAAAGAATAAAACAAGAGTGGAGAAGGCTATTAAGAAGGCGCCGACCCTCATAGACGATTACGATGATGACGAATATATCGAGGAGGACGAATTTGATATAAGGGTTAAGACCTTCCCATTCAAGCCCATGACCGCCGAGGAGGCAATCCTTCAGATGAACCTTATCGGACACTCGTTTTACGCATTTACCGACTCCGAGACGGGCGACGTTTGCGTGGTTTATAAGAGAAAGGCAGGCAGCTACGGCTTAATCGTACCGGAAAAGTAAGGTGCTTGAAATTTGAATTTCAAAATGAGAAATGAGAAATTAAATTAAAAAACGAAAGCTCTCTTTGAAAAAGGGAGCTTTTTTGACAATATTTATTTGCAAATCCAAGGAAAATTTATGTTGTTGACACCGAGTGCGAAATATGGTATAATAACCTCGGCAAAAGCTTTGCCTAAAAATGAAAGGACAATTTTATATTATGGATAAGAAAATTAAAGCTCCGTACGGCTTCAGCATGCCCATACTTCTGCTCTTCGGACTTGTGGGACAGCTTGCGTGGTCGGTGGAGAACATGTACTTTAACCTATTCGTTTTTGAGGAGATTGCTCCGAATCTTGACGTTGTAACGCTTATGGTGCAGTTAAGCGGTATCACCGCTACGGTGGTTACGCTCATTGCGGGAACTCTCTCTGATAAGCTCGGCAACCGCCGCTCGTTCATCTCCTGGGGATACGCTATATGGGGCGTGACCGTGGCGATATTCGGCTGTCTGTCAACCGATACGGTGGCTTCCGTGCTGGGCGTTCCGACACTTGAGGCTATCTCGATAGCTCTCACTCTTGCGGTAGTATTTGACTGTGTTATGACTCTCTTCGGCTCGACGGCAAACGACGCAGCGTTTAACGCGTGGGTAACAGACAACACGACACCCGCCATTCGCGGCAGCGTCGAGGGCATACTCGCAATACTTCCCCTTATCGCCATGCTCGTCGTTGCGGGCGGCTTCGGTATCATCAAGTCGATAGTAGGCTACCAGGCGCTCTTTATCGCTCTCGGCGCGGTTATCAGCGCGCTCGGTGTGTTCGGAATATTCAAAATCAAGGACTCCCCCTCGCTTGAGCGCTCGGGAGGATTTTCGGACATTTTCTACGGCTTCCGCCCCTCTGTCATCAAGGAAAATTCTAAGCTATATATCACTCTGCTCGTCGTTGGAATTTACGGCATCGCCTGCCAGGTGTTCATGCCCTATATCATCATCTTCATGACTACCTATCTCCACTTTGACGTTATAGAGTACAGCATAGTTTTCGGCCTTGCGATAATCCTCGGTGCTGCGCTGAACCTCTACCTCACCAGAATGTCGGATAAGAAGGATAAGGTTCGCCTTATGTACGTCGCGGCGGGAATATTCTCGGGCGGACTTCTTATAATGTATCTCACCTCGATGATTACCGAAAAAATCGCGCTTCTCATTCTCTTCGGCATCGGCGGCTTCGTTATGATAAGCGGAAACATCTTTATCAGCGCGCTCTCCGGCTCGCTTGTGCGTGACTACACTCCGAAGGGCGCTGTCGGAAAGCTGCAGGGTGTAAGAATGGTCTTTAGCGTGCTTATCCCGATGATAGTCGGCCCCGCTATCGGAAACGCCGTCAACAAGATGAGAAACGTAAAGCTCCCCGATATGAACAGCGCCGACGCTATGACGACGGAATATATCCCCGCACCAGAAATCTTCCTTGTCGGAGCTGCAATATCGCTCCTGCTCTTCGCTATAATTCCCGTTTTGTCGAAGAAGAAAAAGTAAGCGGGGCATCCTCATCCACCGCCATCGCGAACCCCCAAAGCTCGACTACGCTCGCTTCGGGGAACCCCGGCGGTCCCCCTTCCCCAAGGGGAAGGCTAAAGCACCCGAAATCTTCCTTGTCGGAGCTGCAATATCGCTCCTGCTCTTCGCTATAATTCCTCTTCTCTCGAAAAGAGCAAAAAAACTTTGATTATTTTTTAACAATCTATTTACTTTTGTAGATATATG
>JAZOAA010000105.1:0-14514 GCA_045595265.1 Eubacteriales bacterium | reverse complement strand
CATCGTTATCGCAGTCGGCGGTTATTGAAACGACGTGCTGATAATTTCCGCTGGTTTCTCCCTTGAGCCACAGCTCGTCTCTCGAACGGCTGTAAAAGCAAGTAAGTCCCTTTTCCATAGTTATTTTAAGGCTCTCTCGGTTCATATAAGCAACCGTAAGCACCTTTTTACTTATGGAATCAACAACTACCGCGGGGATAAGTCCCTTTTCATCAAATTTAAGCTCTTCTATATTTATCACTTTAATTTCCTCCTATTATTTTCTTACAATAACGCCAGCCCTAGAAAGCTCTGCCTTAAGGTCCGGTATTTTTACTTCTCCAAAGTGGAAAATAGATGCGGCAAGACCTGCGCTGACCTCGGGTACTTCGCGGAAAAGGTCCACAAAGTGCGCACATGAGCCTGCGCCGCCCGAAGCGATAACCGGAACGTTTACAACGTCGGTCACAGCCCGAAGCATCTCTATATCAAAGCCGCCCTTTACTCCGTCGGTATCAATGGAGTTCAGCACGACCTCACCTGCTCCGTTATCCACACAGCGCTTTATCCACGAGATAGCCTCCATGCCTGTATCCACTCTTCCGCCCTTGGCAAATACGCGAAACTCGCCGTCCACACGCTTTACGTCAGCGGAAATTACAACACACTGGTCGCCGTAACGCTTTGCAGCCTCGCCGACAAGGTCGGGGTTTCTGATAGCGCCCGAATTGACGCTGACCTTATCCGCGCCGCATTTTAACACTCGGTCAAAGTCGTCAAGAGTGTTTATACCTCCTCCGACGGTGAGGGGAATGAATATTGTACGTGCGACCTCGGTGAGAATGTCGGTAAAGAGCGCTCTGCCCTCGGCTGATGCCGTTATATCATAGAAAACAAGCTCGTCTGCACCGCACTCCGAGTAATATTTCGCAAGACTGACGGGAGATGAAACGTCGGAAAGTCCCTCGAAGTTTACTCCCTTTACAACCCTGCCGTCCTTGACGTCAAGACAGGGGATAATTCTTTTCGTTATCATATCTTTATCTTTCGGAAATTTTTATTGCTTCTTTAAGGTCGATTGCGCCTATATAATAGGCTTTACCGATTATTGCGCCGTAGAGGTTCATATCAGAAAGCGCCTTAACGTCCTCGATGCTTGAAACACCGCCGGATGCGACGATATCGACGTTATATTTTTCGGAAAGCGCTCTGTAAAGCTCGCGATTTGTGCCGCGCATTGCACCGTCCTTTGAAATATCGGTACAAATTACGGTTTTAACTCCTAGAGAACACATTTTTTCAAAAAATGCGTCGGTTGAATATTCGGACTTCTCAACCCAGCCCTTTATCGCAACCATGCCGTCCTTGACGTCAGCGCCTACTGCGACCTTGTCACCGTATTTTTCGATAGCTGACCTGAGAAATGCCTCATCGGTTACGGCTGCCGTGCCGAGTATCGCGCGGAAAACACCTGCTTTGAAATAACTATCAAGCGTCTGCATCGAGCGTATTCCTCCGCCTATCTCAACCTTAAGAGAGGTTTCTGTCGCTACCTGCCTTACTATATCTATATTAGGTGTAGTTCCGTCCTTGGCGCCCTCGAGGTCTACCATATGTATATATTCTGCACCCGCAGACACAAAGTCGCGGGCAATCTCTATCGGGTTATTACTGTAAACGGTCATCTCGTCGTAATTACCTTTATACAGTCTTACAGCCTTGCCGTCATAGAGGTCTATCGCGGGAAAAATCTTCATTTCTTTTTTCTGCCTTAAAATTTATTGCCATTCTGCGAAGGCACGAAGTATATTAAGTCCGCACTCTCCGCTTTTCTCCGGGTGGAACTGCATTCCTGCAACGTTGTCCTTTGCCACCGCGGCGGTCATCTCAATACCGTAATCGGTGGTTGCAAGCAGGCTTTCATCACAGCCTGATGCATAATACGAGTGAACGAAATATACGAAATCGCCTTCGTTAGTGTACTTAAAAATCGGGTGGCTTGAGACGACCTTAAGCGAGTTCCAGCCTATGTGAGGAATATTAAGCTCTTCGGGTATTCTGCCCTGCATTGCCACTACCTCACCGCGAAGGAGTCCGAGTCCCTCGTGAGTACCGTACTCATACGAGCGCTCAAAGAGCATCTGCATACCGAGGCATATGCCGAGAAGCTTCTTGCCCTTCTTTACCTCTTCGGTAACAACCTTATCAAGCCCCGAATTTTTCAGCTTCGCTCTGGCGTCCTCGAATGCGCCGACACCGGGAAGAAGAATTTTATCAGAGGAGCGTATCACGTCGGGGTCAGAGGTGACGACGCTCTCTGCGCTAATCATATCAAGAGATGATCTGAGTGAAAAAAGATTTCCCACTCCGTAATCTATTATTGCTATCATTTACTAAATAACGCCTTTCGTTGAGGGAATGTCACCTGCAAATCTTTCGTCCTTCGAAAGCGCGTCGAACAGAGAACGCGCTACCGACTTGAAGATGCCCTCTATTATGTGGTGGGAATTTCTTCCCGCAAGCTGCTTTATATGAAGCGTTATCTTAGCTTCTCTTACAAATGCACAGAAGAACTCTTCGCACAGCTCGGTATCAAAGTCACCGACCTTCTCGGCGGGGATTTGTGCATCGAACTCAAGGTAAGCTCTGCCGGAGATATCAACCGCACTGAGAATAAGCGTTTCGTCCATGGGAAGTATCATATTTCCGTAACGGCGGATTCCCTTCATCGCATCGGCTGACGAGCCAAGAGCGTAAGAAACCGCCTTACCGAGAGCGATACCCACGTCCTCGGTGGTGTGGTGATAGTCAACCTCTACGTCTCCGACACACTTTACCTCAATGTCCATTCTCGAGTGCTTTGAAAAGAGGGTGAGCATGTGGTCAAGAAAGCCGCAACCCGTATCAACCTTTGACACTCCTGTACCGTCTATATTCAGCTTTAAGGAAATTTTAGTTTCGTTTGTGTTTCTGATTATTTCTGCACTTCTCATTTAGAGTTCTCCTTTAATATGTCGGTTACCACAGAAAGCAAGGCATCCATCTCTTCACGAGTACCTATCGTTATACGGTTAAAGTTCTTTATGCGTTCTTTATTAAAATGACGAATGAGAACACCGCGGGATTTGAGCTTAAGATAAAGCTCCTCGCCGCCTATTTTATCACTCTCGGCAAAGAGGAAGTTTGCTGACGAGGGTAAAACGTAAAATCCCAGCTTTTCAAGAGCGTCTTTGGTATATTCTCGCGTCTGGATAATTTTTTTCGCATTATCCATATAGTATCCGTCATCGAGAATAGCCGCGAGTCCTGCCGCCATAGTCATTCTGTTTACGTTATAGGGATTTGTCGAATATCTTATCGTATGAAGGTCAGCTATAAGAGCTGCGTTTCCAAAGCCGAATCCGAGGCGCGCGCCGGCAAGCGAGCGCGACTTTGAAAAAGTGCCGGTAACGAGAAGGTTAGCGTACTTGTCTATCAGAGAAACTGCACTCTCCGCACCGAAATCAACGTATGCTTCGTCAATTATAACGACGTTATCCGGGTTGGATGCCACGATACGCTCGATATCGGAAAGCGAAAGAGCGATGCCCGTAGGTGCGTTAGGATTTGCTATTACGATATTCTTCCCTATTCCGATATAGTCCTCAACACGTACGGTAAAATCGTCGCACAGAGGAATCTCCTCATAGGGAATACCGGAAAGCTTTGCAAAAACGGGATAGAAGCCGTAAGTCAAATCGGGAAAAGCTATCGGGTGGTCCTTATCGCAAAATGCCATAAAGGCAAAATTCAAAACCTCGTCGGAGCCGTTTGTCATTATGACCTGCTCTCTTTTAACTCCGTACCTTTTTGCAAAGGCACAGACGAGGTCGGAACATTCCGGGTCGGAGTAAAGCTGAAGCCTCTGCGACTCTTCCCTTGCCGCGCTGACGACAGAAGGTGTCGGGGGATAGGGAGATTCGTTGGTATTCAGCTTTATATACTTCATATCCCTCGGCTGCTCGCCCGGTGTATATGGCTCAAGAGAGGAATATTTGTCACTGAAAAATCTGCTCATTTCTTATCAAAACGGACCGTAGCACTCTTTGCATGAGCGCCGAGTCCTTCCTTATTTGCAAAATATGCTACCTTGTCGGCAACCTTCGAAAGCGCGTCCTTGGTGTAATAGGTAAACTGCGTAGTCTTTATGAAATCCTCAACGCTGAGAGGTGAGGAGAAGCGGGCTGTACCGCTCGTGGGAAGGGTGTGGTTAGGACCTGCGAAATAGTCACCGAGAGCCTCCGGGCAGTATCTTCCCATAAACACAGAGCCTGCGTGCTTTACCTTATCAAGATAATCAAAAGGATTGTCAACGCAAAGCTCAAGATGCTCGGGCGCTATCTCGTTAGCAATATCAATTGCTAGCATAAGGTCGCCCTCGGCAACGATTATCTTTCCGTTATTGTCTATCGACGCTCTGGCAATCTCCGCCCTTGAGAGCATCGGAATCTGCACCTCAAGCTCACGCGATACAGCCTCGGCAAACTCAAAGCTATCAGTAACGAGAACAGCGGAAGCGTCTTTATCATGCTCTGCCTGAGAGAGAAGGTCTGCCGCAACGAACTTCGGATCGCTCTTTGAATCAGCGACAACGAGTATCTCGGAGGGGCCTGCTATCATATCAATAGAAACCTTACCGAACACCTGCTTTTTCGCCTCGGCAACGTATGCGTTACCCGGTCCTACTATTTTATCAACCTTGGGAACAGACTCCGTACCGTATGCAAGAGCTGCGACCGCCTGCGCGCCGCCCACCTTGAATATTCTGTCTACTCCCGCAATCTTTGCAGCGGCAAGAATAACGGGATTTACCTTTCCGTCCTTGCCGGGAGGAGTTACCATGACTATCTCTTCACATCCTGCAATCTTTGCGGGAACGGAATCCATAAGAACGGTAGAGGGATATGCTGCTGTTCCGCCGGGAACGTAAAGTCCTACCTTCTGGATAGGAATAACCTTCTGCCCTGTTATAACTCCGTCTTTTTCATTAATTATAAAGCTGCCGCGCCACTGACGAGAATGAAAATCTGTAACGTTTACAAGAGCCTCTTTGATTATTTCGACAAACTCCGGTTCTACTGTCGAGAACGCCTCGTCAATCTCCTCCTCTGTAACCTCAAGGGCAGAAAGAGATGCCTTATCAAATTTTTCAGAGTACTCAAAGAGTGCTTTGTCGCCGTTTTTCTTTACGTTTTCAATAATCTCACAAACCGCGTCCGAAACGTTGGCTGTGGGATTTTCTCTTGCAAAAATCTCGTCGTTTGTAACTTCGCCGTATTTATAAATTTTAATCATCGTATTTTATCTGTGACCTCATTTTTTCTGTCAGGGCTTCAATCTCGGAGGTTTTGAAGCGGAAGCTTGCTTTGTTGGAAACAAGTCTTGCGCTTATCGGTACTATCGTTTCAAAAACCTCAAGGTCGTTTTCTTTAAGTGTTTTACCCGTTTCAACAATATCTACTATAACGTCGGAAAGACCGAGTATGGGAGCGAGCTCTATCGAGCCGTTAAGCTTGATTATATCAATATCTCGGCTGCCGTTGGCATAATGCGCCTTCGCGATATTGACAAATTTAGTCGCGACCTTAAGAGTTCTCTTTCTGTCGTCGTGAAAATCACGCTTTGCCGCTACTGCCATACGGCACTTGCCTATATTCAGGTCAAGAAGCTCGTAAACGTCGGGGGAATATTCGAGAAGAATATCCTTTCCCGCAATGCCGATATCCGCAGCTCCACGCTCAACGTATATAGAAACGTCCGAAGGCTTTACCTAAAGTAGCGAACGCCTGCCTCTGCATTTTCGAAAATCAGCTTTCTGCCGGGCTCTTTTATCGACTCGCAGCCGTAGCCTGCGCGCTCCAGCATATCATATACCTTTTCGCCAAGACGTCCCTTTGGAAGTGCTATATTCAACATACGAGCCCCTCCTTCATATCAATAGTTTTTTTATATCTGAGCTTTTCGGGTACTGCTTTATGTGCTGCCACCGAATAGCCCTCTGCTATAAGCTCTTCTCTCTTTGATATCAGCGCCTCGGCGGGTGTATCATCAGAGTAAAGAAGCAAAACGTCACCGTCGTAGCCGTCGTCCTCTGTATCAAGCTCTGAAAGCAGGTCAAGATACATAGCAAAGCCGATAGCATCTCCGCGCTTACCGAGTCTAAGAAGAAGATTTCCGTACTCGCCGCCAACAAGAGCTGCCTCGTATATTCCCGAAAGGAATCCGGAAAAGACGATGCCGTTATAATATTTCATATTACTTACAATGGAGAAATCAAATCTGATTTTTTCGGCAAACCCCGTCTTTGAAAGAAGCGAGGAGATAGCGGCAAGCTCGTCATACCCTGCTTTTGCTCCTTCGCTTTTACAAATCGGCTTAAGTTTTGATAAAACGGTATCCATACTGCCGTACATTGTCGCAAGCGCAACAACGGAGTCGCGCGCCTCGGGGGAGAGCGAATAACGCTCTGCAAGAAGAGCAAGCTCGTGCTCGTTTCTTGCGGATATAAGCTCTAGCGCCTCTTTCTTAAACGTGTCACTTGCAGACGCATCGGAAAGAATCGAGAAAACTATACCCATATGAGAAATATCCAAAACGAACCCGTCGGAGATGGCAGAGAGGCTCTTAAGCGCGAGAAGCACCGTCTCGTACCTGTCGGTAACGTCTATATCTCCGATACATTCGAGTCCCATCTGCATAATTTCCTTATACTGCCCCGTAGAGCCTGAAACTCTGTATACGTTCTCGTTATAATATACCTTCTCTTTAACCCCTGACTCTTCTGCCATGTTTTTTACAATAGAGAGAGTAACGTCCGGCTTAAGAGCTAAAAGCCTACCGTCCGTGTCGTTAAAGGTTATGACTCTGTCGCTCACAAGGAACTCCTTGTTCCCTGCGTAGAGGTCGTACTCCTCAAACTTACGCATCTTAAACGGCAGATATCCGTACGATTTATAAATAGAGCGAAGGCTGAATATTGCTCGCTCGTCATTTTTTAGCACACTTTTATTTATCATTTTTCCTCCACTCGTTCCATAACTATCTTATATCCGCCCGCGCCCTTCTCAAGTGCCTTGCTGACACGGCTGATGGTTGCGGTGCTCATACCGGTTGCCGCTATGACCTCTGTATAGCTGCTTCCGCACTTAAGCATCTTTGCCGCCTTAAGTCTTTGTGCAATATCAAGTATTTCCTTAGTCGTCAGAGCGTCCTCAAAGAATTTGTAGCACTCCTCTCTGGAATCAAGAGAAAGAATTGCGTCAAATAGAGCGTCTACCTCCGGTGTATGTATTTTTTCCATAAAATACTCCATTCCAAGTGCTTTAGCAAGATAAAGCACTTTAGTTTACTAAATTATAATACTATATTCACTGTTTGTCAAGTGCTTTTGGAAAAATAATAAGAAATATTTATACCGTACTTAAATCTAGTGTATGACAGTTAGTTTATTCTCACAGTCGCGCCGGGGTCAATCTGATAAATCTTATAATTACAGGTTAACCACACGGTCTTGTATCCCGGGTTAAAGACCTTCTTTTCATCAGCGGAGAAGACGAGTCCCTCATACGCCTTGACATAATCGTAAATTTCGATATTGGTAGCGTACCAGATATCATCTCTGCCCGAAATTTTGTTACATATTTCTTCGATTCTATCCCAGTTGTTATCTCTGTCGAACTCGTAGGAATGTCCCCAGATATACATAAGCCTCGGGGCGTTTCTGTTTGTTCTGAAGGTGCTGTATTCAAGAGAATTAAACTCCTCTATCCAACCTAAGAGCGCGGGGTTATTATGATGCGCTGTGGGCATCCATGCGTGAAAGTCGCGCGGCATCTCAAAGCGGTTATTATCTCCGCTGAGAGTTCTGGAATACACGATACCCGAATATGTAAGGATATTCTTTACCGTCTCGTAAGAGTTTCCGTTATCGGGAACTCTTATTCCCGTGTCGGGATATGCCATGCCGCGAATGATGGTATCAAACGTATCTTCAAGCACTCTTCTGCACTCGAAGGCGTCCTTCAGACAAAGGGTTGGGCTTACCATAGCAGATGCCATATGCTCTGCTCCGTGTACCGCAACCTCGTGACCTCTGTCGATAATATTCGTCTTTATCTCATCGGCAGAAAGTCTTTTACTCCCCTCTGCAGTGAGGGCGCTGCTGTTAATATTAAAGGTAGCCTTTAAGCCGTATTTTGAAAAGATTTCGGAAAGTCTTATATCCGCCTTCACTCCGTCGTCGTAGCTGATGTAACTGCTTTCATTTTTCCACCCGGGAAGCTTAAATATCTGTAACTCATACTTTTCCCCCTCACATAACCTGTGTTTCGCCCGACTTTACGCAATACATACATCCGTCAACATCAAACCAAACGTCAATTAGCGTGGGATTATATACACGGCTGTTATCCGCTGAAAATACAAGCGAATTATATGCATTAACATATTCGTATATTTCTATATTAGTTGCGTACCAAGTGTCCTCTCTGCCGCCAAGCATCTCGCATATTGACTCGAGTCTGTCCCAGTTATTATTTGAGTTGAATTCACGCGAATGTCCCCATATATAGAAAAGACGCGGCCACCTTGAAGCGCAGTAAAGCTTTTTATCATCAAGGGCGAGAAATTTATCTATATAGTCAAATATCTTTTCATTCTGGTGATGAGCTGATGGAATCCAAAGATGAAAATCCTCGGGCAAATCAAAAACATCGTTATCAGCTCCGAGACTTCTTGCATAAACAATACCGAGTGCTATAAGATATTCTTTGATTTTAGTGTATTTTTCGCCCTTAATATTTTTTGCCGTATCGGGATACGCCATTCCGCGAATTATAGTATTAAACCTTTTCTCAAGTCCAAGTCGGGAATTAACGGTATCCTGTATACCGTCTATATCGGATATAAGGCCGAGCGCCCTGTGGCACTCACCGTGAGTTGCTATCTCATGGCCGTGAGCGATAATATATTCCTTTATATCATCTTCCGTAAGTCTGTTAGGATTATCACCTATCATAGAAGAGCACAGATTTAGAGTGCATTTCATTGCGTGACGCTCCAAAATCTCACAAAGCTTAAGGTCTGATTTTGAACCGTCATCGTAGCTGAAGGTGACTGCCTTGAATTTTCCTCCGGGATATCTTAAAAAACGGTATCTCATACGATTTATCTACCTCTTTATTATAATGAAGCTATGACCTCAACCTCGCAAAGAACGCCCTTGGGCAAATCCTTAACTGCTACGCAGCTCCTTGCGGGCTTTTCGGTAAAGTATTTCGCATAAACCTCGTTAAATGCTGCAAAATCAGCAATATCGGCAAGGAAACAGGTAGTCTTAACCGCTTTTTCAAACGAGGAGCCTGCCGCCTCGAGTACTGCACCAAGATTTTTCATAACCTGCTCGGTCTGCTCTACGATGCCTACGGCTTCTACTGCGGAGGTTGCCGGATTAATCGGAATCTGTCCCGAGGTGAATACCATATCTCCTATTACGATAGCCTGGGAATAGGGTCCTATCGCTGCCGGTGCTTTATCTGTTGATATCTTTTTCATTTTCAAAAACCTACCTTTGTATTAATTAAAGAAGCTTGAAGCCAAAATCGGTAAGAGCCGACTTTATTTCATCTATATGCTGGAAGTTTCTGGTTTCAAGTATAAGTCTTAAGTAACAGCCGTTGATATCGGAGCCTTCGCTTGCGCGCTCGTGGTGAACCGATATAACGTTACCGCCCATATCAGCAATTATTCTGGAGACGTTCTTAAGCTGACCGGGCTTATCCATAAGCTCAACCATAAGCTGACAGGTTCTGCCCGACATCAAAAGACCGCGCTCGATAACTCTTGAGAGAATGGTAACGTCGATATTACCGCCCGAAAGCAGACACACGACTCTTTTACCCTCTATATCAAGCTTTCCAAACATAGCGGCAGCAACGGCAACAGCGCCTGCGCCCTCGGTAACGAGCTTATGCTGCTCCATAAGTGCGAGAATTGCCGCGGCAATCTCGTCCTCTGTAACGGTAACTATGCCGTCAACGTATTTTGAGCATATTTCATACGTAAGGTCGCCGGGCTTCTTAACCGCAATACCGTCGGCAATGGTAGAAACACCCGAAAGCTCTTCTATTTTACCGTCACGGACGGAATTGAACATCGAGGGTGCTCCTGCTGCCTGAACACCGTAGACCTTAACGCTCGGGTTTATCGCCTTCATAGCAAAGGCTACTCCCGAAATAAGTCCTCCGCCGCCTATGGGAACGATAACTGCATCAAGACTCGGAAGCTGGTCCTCTATTTCAAGAGCGATAGTTCCCTGTCCCGCTATAACGTCCTCGTCGTTAAAGGGGTGGATAAAGGTATAGCCGCGCTCGTCTCTGAGAGAAAGCGCCTTCTGATACGCATCATCGTATACACCTTCTACAAGGCAAACGTCAGCACCGTAGCTCTTGGTTGCCTCAATTTTTGATATAGGTGCGCCGTCGGGCAGGCATATGGTTGCCTTTATTCCGCTCTTTTGCGCTGCGAGGGCAACACCCTGCGCGTGATTTCCCGCTGAGCAAGCTACTACTCCGTGAGCCTTTTCTTCCTCGGTGAGCTTTGACATTTTGTAGTAAGCACCGCGCACCTTAAATGAGCCTGTGAGCTGAAGATTTTCTGTTTTAAGATACAGGTCCACACCGGGCTTCAGCTTCGGTGCATATACCATATCCGTTTTTCTGACAACCTCGCGAAGCACGTTGCTTGCGCGGTAGATATTATCAAGTGTAAGCATTTTGTTTTACCGCTTTTCTTAAATTTATAGTAGACTGTTAATAAACTGCTCGGCACATCTTGCCGACCTGCTTCCGCGACGAAGCGCAAACGCCTCCGCCTTAACGTCAAGGTCCTCGTTTACATCAAGACCTGCGCGAGATGCAAGAGTATGTACGATATCGAGATACAGAGCCTTGTTTGGCTTCTGGAACAGAACGACAAGACCAAATCTTTCGGAAAGCGAAAGAGTTTCTTGGAGAGTATCGTTTCTATGCACGTCGCCGCCTTCTCTGTCTGCAAAATATTCTTTTACAATATGGCGGCGGTTTGAGGTTGCGTAAATAACAGCGTTTTCAGCCTTTGCAGAGGCAGAGCCTTCAAGGGCTGCCTTGAGCATACTGAAATTATCGTCGTTCTGGTTAAAGGAAAGGTCGTCGATAAATATTATAAACCTCAGGGGATTTTCGCTTATCTTACCCATAACGTACGGCAGGAAGGAAAGCTGGTCCTTACGAAGCTCGATAAGACGGATGCCGTCGTCGAAGAATGCGTTTGCAACCGCTTTGACGGTTGAGGACTTACCCGTACCCGCATCACCGCAAAGAAGAGTGTTTGCCGCAGGTCTGCCAAGTACGAAGGCGCGTGTGTTTTCAATAACACGCTCTCTTTCCTCGGTGTAGCCGATAAAGCTCTCGAGCCTTGTCTTATCCGCGCTTACGATAGGCACAAGCTCGCCCGAATCCTCAAGACGAAACATCGGATGAGAAACGAATATACCGTAGCCGTGCTTTTCGATATCCTTTATGCGCTCCTCGTAAAGAGCTATAAAATCGCGGCGCTCGGATGAGAAGGGAGATACGTACGCAATACCCATATCCTCTCTGAAATCCTCGTCGGTAAGAGAGGCAAGCTCCTCAAAAACGGAAAGCTCGCGCTTCGTTGCCATAACGATATTTTCGTCAGGGGCGCTTCCCTTCGCTCTTGCCTTAACGTAAACGTTCTCATCCTCAAAGACAAGACGCATTACCGCATCGGTAAGAGAGCCCTTGGATTTATATATTTCAGAAGCAAAAGCTGAGTATGACAAAATCTTTTCTTCCTTAGACTCGGCTCTTGCATAAGCGTCAAAATGCTTGATAAGCGGCTTATTAAGCGCTTCTCTGAAAACGCTCGTCATACATAGGTCGAGATGCAGTTTTTTTAAGTCTGCCATGTTTTTTATCCTAGATTAAATATTTTCTATAATTTTTGCCGTGATTTGTGTAGTAGTGAGCGCCTCGGTACCGTGGGCGAGGTCGGCTGTGCGATATCCTGCCTCAAGAACCTTATCTACCGCATTTACTATCGCATCGGATTCCTCTTTAAGACCGAAGGAGTAAAGAAGCATCATAGCTGCGGAAAGAACGGTTGCTATCGGGTTTGCCTTATTCTGCCCTGCGATATCGGGAGCAGAGCCGTGGATAGGCTCGTAAAGTCCTCTGGTATTATCGGAAAGAGATGCAGAGGGGAGCATACCGATAGAGCCTGTTATCTGAGATGCCTCGTCGGAGAGGATATCGCCGAACATATTCGAGGTAACTATTACGTCGAACTGCGAGGGACATCTTACAAGCTGCATTGCCGCGTTGTCAACGAGCATATCGGTACATTCAACGTCGGGATACTCTGCGGCTATCTCGTGTATAATTTTTCTCCACAGGCGCGAGGTTTCAAGAACGTTGGCTTTATCAATGCTGCAAAGCTTCTTGTTTCTCTTTCTTGCGGTTTCAAAGGCGACTCTTGCGATTCTCTCGATCTCCATACGGCTGTAAGCCTCGGTATCGTATGCTTCCTCACCGTACTTGCCTTCTCTGTATCCGCGCTCGCCAAAGTAGATACCGCCCGTAAGCTCACGGACTATCATTATATCAAAGCCGTCCTTGACGATATCCTCTCGTAAAGGACATTCACCCGAAAGCGCGGGATAGAGCTTTGCGGGACGGAGATTTGTAAAAAGTCCCATAGCAGAGCGAATACCGAGGAGCGCCTTCTCGGGACGGATATTTCCGGGGAGCGTATCCCACTTTGGACCGCCGACAGCACCGAGAAGCACGCTGTCACTTGCAAGACAGCCCGCGACAGTCTCCTCGGGAAGAGGCTTTCCGTGCTTGTCGATAGCCACACCGCCTATATCGTAAGGGGTAAAAACGAACTCGTGTCCGAACTTTTTGCCGATGACCTCAAGCACGCGTACCGCACTATCCACAATTTCCGGACCTATTCCGTCACCTTTAAGTAAACCGATATTGTATTTCATAATGATTTCCTATCTCCGAGGGGCTCGGGGATCATATTTCTCCTTTTTTGATAGCTTCAACAAGTCCGCCCGAGGTGATTATCTTCTGGATAAACTCGGGGAAGGGCTTCGTTTCATATTTTTGGCCTGTGGTCAGGTTCGTAATTATACCGCTGTCAAGATCTGCCTCGACCTCGTCCCCCTCATTTATAGCCTTTGCCGCTTCGGGACATTCGAGTATCGCAAGACCGATGTTTATCGAGTTACGGTAGAATATTCTCGCAAAGCTCTCTGCGATAACGAGAGAAATACCGCTTTCCTTTATCGCGATGGGGGCGTGCTCGCGCGAGGAGCCGCAGCCGAAGTTTGCGCCTGCGACCATAATGTCGCCCGGTTGTACCTTTTTCACGAAATCCTTGTCGATATCCTCCATGCAGTGAGAAGCGAGCTCCTTTTTATCGATGGTGTTGAGGTATCTTGCGGGGATTATAACGTCGGTGTCGACGTTGTCGCCGTATTTAAGAGCTTTTCCGTTAAATTTCATTTTTGCGATACCTCCTTATATCTTATTCGGGTCGGCTATCCTGCCCGCAATAGCGGATGCCGCCGCAACTGCGGGGCTTGCAAGGTAGACCTCACTTGTAACGTCGCCCATTCTACCAACGAAGTTTCTGTTAGTTGTGGCAACAGCTCTCTCGCCTGCGGCAAGAATGCCCATATAACCGCCAAGGCAGGGTCCGCAGGTAGGAGTTGAAACGACGCATCCCGCCTCGATGAATATCTTGAGAAGTCCGTTTTCCATAGCCTTCAGATAAATATCCTGAGTTGCGGGGATTATGATAGCGCGCACGTTCTTTGCTACCGTCTTGCCCTTTATTATCATAGCGGCTTCCTCAAGGTCCTTGTAATGACCGTTAGTGCAGGAGCCGATAACTACCTGGTCGATGGTGATGTCGCCCACCTCGTCGATCGTGCGAGTGTTTTCGGGAAGGTGAGGGAAAGCGACGGTCGATTTTATCTCGGAGAGATCTATTTCGATGACCTCGTCATATTCCGCATCGGGGTCTGCTGTGTAAACTACGGGTTTTCGGTCAGAATGCTCCGCGATATAAGCGAGAGCCTCCTCGTCGGCCTCGAAGATGCCGTTTTTCGCGCCTGCTTCGATAGCCATATTGCATATTGTGAGTCTGTCGTAGATAGAGAGCGACTTTACGCCCTCGCCCGTGAACTCCATAGACTTGTAAAGTGCGCCGTCAACGCCTATTTTGCCGATTATGTGAAGGATAACGTCCTTGCCCGAAACGTATTTATTCAGTTTACCGTGGAGAACGAATTTTATAGCAGAGGGCACCTTGAACCAAGCCTTGCCGGTTGCCATGCCTGCCGCCATATCGGTCGAGCCGACGCCTGTTGAGAACGCGCCGAGCGCGCCGTATGTACAGGTGTGAGAGTCAGCGCCGATAACGACG
>JAZOAA010000104.1:0-23110 GCA_045595265.1 Eubacteriales bacterium | reverse complement strand
AAACCGCCGATAATATCTGGCAAAAGGTCAACCGTCTTTAGCGTTGGATTAACCAGAATTAAAAGCGCCAAAACGAGCTTTGCAGTACCTAGCGTATACTTGCCTTCCTTAAGTTTCATACTATTTTTTTCCTTTTGATTTCTTGTCGGCAATCTTTTTGAGCTTGTACTCTGCGTATTCTCTCTGCTTTTCTTCCTCGTGAGCCTTAAAGGCGTTTACGAATCCGAGCTTCGATTTCTTTTCCTTCATATCCCTGTCAGACGGCATACATATTTTCATATACGCTTGATAGATTGTGACAAGGTTTGCGGTTATAAGAGCGAGTGTCAGAATTATGGAAATAAAATACAGAGCCAGCGCTAACGTAGGGCCTAAAACGTCAGCAAAAGCGGGAGCTACCAGTACTATGTTTACAAAATACAAACAGAGCGTAAACTTGATAAAAAGCTCGCATTTTTTGGAAAGTCTGTTAAGTCCTACCTCTTTTGCAACCTCGCCTATGCCCGTAAGCACAGTAACCGTGGTTATAGCAATCGTCAGCTGCCTGAGCATAGAAACTACGAGCGAGAGCCACTCCGGCACAGAGCAAAACAGGGCGGCAGCGTTCATCACCGCGGATATAAGTCCCACCGCGAGAAATGCAATCGACGAATAAACGCTGCTCTTGAAGCCTCTGTTTACCCACGAGAGCTTATACGACGCATACAGCAAAATTGCCGCGCATATTGCGTCGGTAAAGTAGCTATACGCGAAATTAAGAAGCAAAAAATAGCCTATAAAAAGTATTCCGAAGCCCATAATTTTAATCTTTATCCGTAGCGGTGTTTATTCCGCAGCACTTCTTGTATTTTTTACCGCTTCCGCAGGGGCAGGGGTCGTTTCTGCCAACTTTATTTGAAACAGCCGGCTTTCTTACTATGGATTTATCACCGCCGTATCCCTCGGAGGTAGGCTTTGCGACCTGAACTCTCTCCGTTGCCTGCTTTCTGGGCTGAACGGCAAGTATCTGACGTACGGTATCCTCCTTGATATCGTCAACCATCTGGTCAAACATATCCGAGCCCTGAAGTCTATACATTGCCACAGGGTCGCGCTGAGCGTAAGAGTTAAGTCCAACGAACTCCTTGAGGTCGTCCATAGCTTCAAGGTGGTCCATCCACTTTTTGTCAACGTTCTGAAGAAGGATAACCTTCTCAACCTCGCGCATAGCGTTTTCGGGAGCGCCCGCCACACCTGCAAATAGCGCATCCTTTGAGTGATATATCTCGAGCGCACGGTTTACAAGGCTCTCGCGCCACTCGTCCTTATCGATTGAGGCAAGCTCCTCTTCTGTATAGTTAAAGTTCTTTTCGTCAACGAGATTTCCGAGATAATGGTTTCTGAACTCGTCAAATTTCCAATCGCTGGGAGTATCAACGCCAAAGCAGAACTCGAACGTCTCTTCAACCGACTGACGAATCATAGAGGTTATCTTCTCGCTGATATCGTCACCCGACAGAACCTCGGAGCGCTGGGAGTATATGATATTTCTCTGCTGGTTCATAACGTCGTCATAGGTGAGGACGTTCTTACGTCTGTTGAAGTTGTTGTCCTCGATACGCTGCTGCGCCGACTCGATAGAACCGGAGAGTATCTTTGCATCAATGGGCGTCTGCTCGTCAAGACCGAGTTTTTCGCAAACGGTAGCAACTCTGTCCGAGCCGAAAAGACGCATAAGGTCATCTTCGAGAGAGAGGAAGAATCTCGACTCACCGGGGTCGCCCTGACGGCCGCTTCGACCTCTGAGCTGGTTGTCTATACGGCGGCTCTCGTGGCGCTCCGTACCGAGAATAAAGAGACCTCCGGCCTCTCTGACCTTTTCAGCCTCGGGCGCAATCTCTGCCTTGTGCTTATCGTAAAGGGTCTTGAATGTAGCTCTCGCCTCGTTTACAGCCTCGTCCTCGGAGGGAGAGGAGCTTGTAGCCATGGCGATGAGCTTTTCGTCAATACCCATTTTTCTCATCTCGTTTTTAGCAAGATATTCGGGGTTACCGCCAAGCATGATGTCAGTACCGCGTCCTGCCATGTTGGTAGAAATAGTAACGCTTCCGAGCTTGCCCGCCTGTGCGACTATCTCCGCCTCCTTCTCATGCTGCTTTGCATTAAGAACGGTGTGAGGAATACCCACTCTCTTAAGAAGGGCAGACAGCTCCTCCGACTTGTCTATCGAAACCGTACCGACAAGCACCGGCTGGCCTTTATCGCGGCAAGCCTTTATCTGTCCGACAATGGCGTTAAGCTTTCCGCGCCTTGTGCGGTAAACAACGTCGTTCTGGTCAAGCCTTATCATAGGTCTGTTGGTAGGCACTTCAACAACGTCAAGAGCGTAAATCTGCTTAAACTCGTCCTCTTCCGTAAGGGCAGTACCCGTCATACCCGAGAGCTTTCCGTACATACGGAAATAATTCTGGAAGGTTATAGTAGCGATAGTGCGTGACTCACGCTGAATCTTAACCTTTTCCTTTGCCTCGATAGCCTGGTGCAGTCCCTGGTTGTAGCGGCGTCCGGGCATAAGACGTCCGGTAAAGGTGTCAACGATGATAACGCTGTCGTCCTTAACGATATAGTCAACGTCGTGCTTCATAACGCCGTGTGCCTTTATCGCAGTGTTTACGTGATGGTAAATGCTCGCATTCTCGGGGTCGGAAAGGTTCGCAATGCCGAAGAACTTCTCCGCCTTTGCAATACCGTGCTGGGTAAGCACGGCAGTCTTTGCCTTCTCGTCAACGATGAAGTCCTCTTCATATACGTCAAGGTCCTGCTTTGTGTCCACTTCCTTAATAACGTGGCGCGACATCGTGCGCACGAGTCTGTCAGCCATATCGTAAAGGTCGGTAGACTTCGAGCCCTGACCCGAAATGATAAGAGGAGTTCTCGCCTCGTCTATAAGTATGGAGTCAACCTCGTCTATGATGGCAAAGTTGTGACCTCTCTGAACCATTCTCTCCTTGTATATCACCATATTGTCACGAAGATAGTCAAATCCTAACTCGTTGTTCGTACCGTATGTGATATCCGCAGCGTAAGCGGCTCTCTTCTCACTTGAAGACTGACCGTGAACGATAAGACCGGTCGTAAGACCGAGGAAGCCGTAAACTCTGCCCATCTCGTCGGAGTCACGCTTTGCGAGATAGTCGTTTACCGTAACGATGTGTACGCCCTTGCCGGAGAGCGCGTTAAGATATGCGGGCAGGGTAGCGACGAGAGTCTTACCTTCACCCGTTTTCATCTCGGCAATTCTTCCCTGGTGCAGAAGCACACCGCCCATTATCTGAACTCTGAAAGGACGCTTACCAAGCACGCGGGTGTCAGCCTCACGCACAAGAGCAAACGCCTCGGGCAAAATATCGTCAAGAGTCTTTCCATCAGCAAGGTCGCCCTTAAGCTTATCGGTATAAGCGCGAAGCTCCGCGTCCGTCATAGCCGAAAACTTGTCAGCCAAAGCCTCCGTCGCATCAACAAGAGGCAAGATTCTCTTTATCTGTTTTTCGCTGTAACTTTTGAAAATTGAGCCAAAAAGTCCCATTTATATATCCCTTTCAAACTCGAAAAAATAATTATTCAACATATTATATCATAAATATAAATAAAAATAAAGACCTAAATGTAAATTTTTGAAATTTTTGTTACAAGAAAAATAAAAAAGCACCGAAAGGGGTGCTAGTTGTTTATAGAGACAACCGGATTTTGCCGCACAGCGTCAATATTCCACGCCTTGCTGCTTAAGTGCAAGCACTACGCGCTCTGCGGCGGGAATGCGAACCATATCGCGCGAAAAACTAAGTGCTTCAAGGTGCCTTTTTCAAAACTTTGCATGTGCATAGCTTTTAGCGCGAGCTGCCCGAGTCTGTGTTTCCACCAAATATAAAGGGGACAACCTCGCGGCGTCCCCTTTATATTTGGTGGATACAACTGGACTCGAACCAGTGACCCCTTGCATGTCAAGCAAGTACTCTAACCAACTGAGCTATGCTTCCGTATGAACGTGAATATAATAGCATAAAACAAAGCATTTGTCAATAGCTTTCTGAAAAATACAAACTTGTTTGAAACTCAATAGGCTTTTTAACTTTTAGATTAAATGCTCGATTAACTTTTCGCACCCCTCATTCACGTCACGCCACGTAGCAGAAAAATCGCCCGTATACCACGGGTCAGCTACGTCGCCGGGGCGGTTTGTGTAGTCCAACAGTTTTTTTATCTTCCCGTCGGGGTCAGAGCCGAAAATTCGCTGCATATTCCTTACGTTTGCCGAGTCCATACCTATGAAGAGGTCGTATTTTTCGTAGTCACGTCTCTCTAGCTGCACCGCCTCTCTTTGCGAGTAGGGAACACCGTTTTTGTCAAGGGCGCGCCTTGTACCGGGGTGAATATCATTACCTATCTCCTCGGTCGAGGTGGCAGATGAGCAGATAACAAATTGACTCTCTAACCCACGGTCAGCAACCATCTTTTTCATTACAAACTCCGCCATCGGACTTCTGCAAATATTCCCGTGGCAAACGAACATAATTTTCTTCATAATCGGTATCCTTTTAACCTAAATCTTCAAATCCCCTCTGCCTCAGCGCCTCGTAAACAGCTATCGCAACGGCATTTGAGAGGTTAAGACAGCGAAGCGTCGGGCGCATAGGTATACGCACAGCTCTGTCAAGATTAGCTTCAACAAGCTCGGCAGGCAGACCGCGCGTCTCACAGCCAAAGACCAAATATGCGTCTTTCGGATATGCCGCCTCTGCGTAATTTTTCTTCGCCTTCGATGAGAAGAAATACATCTGTGCACCCGGATTTTTTGAAAGAAAATCCTCGTAATTATCGTAGTAAAAAACGTCGAGCTTGTCCCAGTAGTCAAGTCCCGCGCGCTTTAAGGTCCTGTCGGAAATTTCAAATCCTATCGGCTTGATTATATGTAAAGCCGCGCCCGTAACAGCGCAGGTGCGCGAGATGTTGCCCGTGTTTTGCGGTATCTCGGGAGAATAAAGCACTATATTTAACATTTTTATCTTTTTTCAGCTTTCTGTTATTTGAAGTATTCTGCCGTGAAATATATATCTTTTTTAGAGATTTTGAACTCTTTGCCGTTCAGATAGTCAAGCAACCCTCCGTCCGTGTCAGAGAAGGAAAAACGAAGCTTATAGGAATACAGCGCCTGATATTTATATCCCCTCTGTCTATCCTCGCGGTTTATCCCGTATTTGCCGTCGCCGACGAGCGGGTGTCCTATGTGCGCCATGTGAGCGCGTATCTGGTGTGTCCTTCCCGTCAGAAGCTCAACCTCAATAAGCGAGGTGTCAGCCCCCTTTGCGATAACCTTATATTTTGTGATTATCTCCTTTGCGCCCCTCGGCGCGCCTTTATCGTAAACTCTTACGGTTTTCGTCTTTTCGTCCTTTACTAAAAAGCCCCTTAAGGTGTCAGACTCCTTTTTCGGATGTCCGTGAACGGATGCAAGATAAAACTTATCTATCTCGCGCATTTTTATTTTCTCGTTCATAATTCTGAGCGCCTCTGCGTTCTTTGCCGCTATGACGATGCCGCCCGTGTTTCTGTCTATCCTGTTGCACAGAGCAGGTGCAAAGCACAGCTCTCTGTCAGGGTCATATTCTCCTTTGGCAAAAAGATATGCCTGCACGTGAGTGATAAGCGTATTCGTCGAGCCGTCCTCGTCCTCGTGTACCGATATACCGGGACGCTTGTTGAGAAGCATGATATTCTCGTCCTCGTATATTATGTCGAGATGCGGAGTTATGCTCTCAAAGGAGTGCTTTGTAACCTTTTTTTCAAAGAACTCGTCCGAAAGGAAGCACTGAACGACGTCCCCCTCGGCTAATATCTGGGCGTTTTCCGCGCGTTTTCTGTTTACCTTGATTTTCTTTAGGCGTATTGATTTATATAACAGGCTCATCGGGATATCAAGCGTCTTGGTGATGAATTTATCAAGCCTCTGTCCCGCCTCGTTTTTACCTATCTTCAGCTCTCGCAAGAAAATGCCCTCCTTTGTTTTTTCACCTAACTATTATACATTAAAGCGCGAAAAGTTTCAAGGTATATAGCCGAAAAAATCAACGTCAAAGCAACTTATCACGCCCTTCTTGTAAAAAAGCTCTTAAAAATGCGCTATTTTACAAAAAAATATACCATTTTACCTTGAAAAAAGAAAACAGATACTATATAATATACTTGTAAAACTTTTTGACAAAAGGAGAACTATAATGAAAAATCCCGAACTCGTGATACTTGCGGCAGGTATGGGCAGCCGCTACGGTGGACTGAAGCAGATTGATAAAATCGACGACTACGGTCATATCATCATCGACTATTCTATCTACGATGCTATTAAGGCAGGCTTCCGCGACATCACATTTATTATAAAGAAGGAAATTGAGAAGGACTTCCGTGAGGTTATGGACGCTCACCTTGCCGGCAAGAACGTAAACGTTAAGTACGTTTACCAGGAGCTTTATAAGCTTCCCGAGGGCTACGAGATTCCCGAGGGCAGAGTAAAGCCTTGGGGAACAGCGCACGCTATCGCTTGCTGTAAGGGTATAGTAGAAGGTCCCTTCGCAGTTATCAACGCCGACGACTACTACGGCGCTCACGCGTTTGAGAAGATATACAACTTCCTCAAGAATACAGACGACGAGGGCAAGGCTCACTACGCAATGGTCGGCTACCGTATCAAGAATACCGTAACCGAGCAGGGAACAGTATCTCGCGGTGTCTGCACATACGATAACGAAACCAATATGCTTACCTCCGTTGTTGAGCGCACTAAGATAGGTACCGATAACGGCAACATCTACTTCATCGAGGGTGATGACAAGTTCGACCTCGACCCCGACACCCTTGTTTCTATGAACCTTTGGGGCTTCACTCCCTCTTACATAGATGAGTGCTGCGCACGTCTTGCAGCCTTCCTTGACGAGAACGTACCGAAGAACCCAATGAAGTGCGAATACCTTCTTCCTACTCTTGTTGCAAATCTCATCGCCGAGGGCAAGGCAGACGTTAAGGTTATCGAGAACGAAGACAAGTGGTTCGGCGTAACCTATAAGGAAGATAAGGAAAAGGTAGTTGAAGCCTTCCGCAACCTTATCGCGAACGGCACCTATCCCAAAGGATTTTAATTGATTTTATAAAAAAGTAACAAGCACCAAAGAGAGTGCTTGTTACTTTTTTGTTATGCTCCGACAAGCGAGCAAACTATTATTAATATAATTAGGAAGGCAAAGTTATAAGCCGAGAATTTAAGAATGTAACTTAACGTGTGCTTGGGGTCCTGCTTCGTATATTCCTTAAATGTGATAAGGCTTGCAAGAGATGCGATAAGCGTTCCCGCACCTCCGATGTTTACACCGAGGAGCAGCTCTCGGTAATTTTCGGTAAACTGCGAGAGAAGTATCGCAGATGGAACGTTACTTATAACCTGGCATGAGAGGGCAGAGAAAACAAGAGTGTTCTGCTCAAGAAGGTAGGAGAAGAAGTCGCGCACCGCGTCTATTCTCGACATGTTTCCCGCGAAGATGAAGAAGAAAACGAAGGTAAACAGGAGTCCGTAGTCAACCTGCCGTAACGCCTCTCTGTCCATAATCAAAATAGCTATCGGAATGACTATCAGACCGAGCCAGTACGGCACGCTTTTGAAAACTATAAGTATTGAGAACGCGAAGAGAACGAGGTATACTGCCGTTCTGAAAGCAGGAAGCGCCGCCGCCCGCTCCTCTATCTCAAGCGGCTCCGATTTCACAAAGATAAGACAGCAGGCAGTAATGAGAATTATGGAGATAATAAAGGGCAGAAACATTATTGAAACAAACTCGGCATCTGGTATGTTAAATTTTGAATACAGATATAGGTTCTGCGGATTTCCAAAAGGTGTCAGCATGCCTCCGAGATTTGCGGCAATATTTTGCATAATGAAGGTGAATGCCAGGTGCTTTTCCTTTCCCGTCGTGTGAAGCACGAAGTAGCCGAGAGGGAGGAAGGTTAAAAGTGCCATATCGTTAGCAATGAGCATAGAGCCGATGAAGGTTATGTAAACAAGGGCTAAAATTGCCGACCTTGCCGTTCTGAACTTTCTTACGATAGCCTTAGCCATAGTATAGAAAAAGCGTATGTTTCTCAGTGCGCACACCGTAGCCAAAACGCAGAAAAGACACGTTAAGGTCTTAAAATCAAAATATGTTAAATACTCCGCATCCGGCGGGATTATAAACGAGGTTATCACAGCTGCAAAGAACGCTACCGTAAGCACGACGTTTTCTTTTATAAAGCCCTTTAGCTTTTCCATTATAAAGCATCTCCCCCTTCACTATGAAAAATTCCTTAACTATTATAATGCTAAGCTTGTGTTTTGTCAATTAAGAATAATGTTTTTTTGATAAAAATGTAAAAAACTAGTGACAAAGACGTGAAAATATGCTAAAATATAATTGATAAAATCAAAAAAGAGGACTACAAATATGCCAAAGAGCAAATCGAATATTAAAGAACAAATTAAAAAGCCCGAAACGAAGAGACTTATTATAATTTTCGCCATTTCGGCAGCAATTCTTTTGCTCGCGTGTGCCGTTGTTTTCTTCCCAAAGCCACAGGACGAAATGACGCTTGACGGAGTATACTCGCTTTCCGTTTCGGGAATAGGCTCGTCTTACTATTCGTTTGATTCGGACGGTACGGGAACACTCAACTACACCTTGGCAGAAACAGGTGAAAAGGTCAGTATGGACTTTACTTATTCAATAAACTCTTCGGGCGACGAGATAACGTTTGTCTGGGAGGAGAGCGGCGAGAGCAGCTCTCACACCTTCGCCACGGGAAGTCAAGACGGCAAGGAGCTTATTCGCATTAACGGAGAAAATTACTATAAAAATTAACCGCACGGCAGTCCGAGTATCTCGGGCTGCCATTAAATTTATAATAAAATAAAAAATAATTGAAAAAACAGTTGATTTTGCTTTCAAAAGATGATATAATTATGTAATAATGTAATATTATGCGCATTTTTATATCAATAATATCATAAAAAACGTCGCCGGTCGGCAGAATGGAGGGTAGTATGAATAATTTCAGCAAGCGTAAAAAAATATTGTTTGCTTTTATGCTTTCAGTTATCATGCTCCTCGCTATGGTCTCTCCCGCTTATGCAGCAGGAGAAGACGAGCCTTTTATTAAAATTAACTTTAATCCCTTTGCTGTGGTAGCAGTTGTCGCGGCTTTTATAGTTGTGCTGGTTCTGCTTATATCAGCATTCATTTCTGTAAACAGAATAATTTCGGGTTCCAGAACGCGTATTAAGCGCCTCTCTAAAATTGAAACGGAAGAAACCGTTCAGCTTTATGACGAGCTTAACGAGGCAAAATGGGACGAGGATGTGACCGCGGAGGAAGCACCGCGTAAGGTCTTGCTTGAGGACGAATTTTTGAAAAACAAGACTCCCGTATCTTCCGCGCCTGAAGCGGAGAGTGCAGAGATGGCAGAGCCTAAGCATCACGGTCCCGTTCCCGAAAGAGATATGCCGGGATATGTTCCCCCTACCTCCGATGCTCCCGCACAGCCCGTGTCGTACGGTGATTATTCGCAGCAGCCCCCTGTGGTAAATCAGTCCCCCTATGCTCCGCAGCAGGATATGAATCAGCCATATGGATATGCGCAGACACCGCCTATGCAGCAGCCCGTGCAGCAGCCTTATGCGTATGCAGGGCAGGATATGAGTCCCAGAGTATACAGACCCGATTCCGACGTTGAAATAATAATGCGTGACGATTCGGCTCCCGCACAGAGTGCCGAGACTCCCGTAAATCTTACTTATACCGAGAGCGCAGCTCCCGAGCAGAGCGCAGTACATAAGGTAAGAGCGTACCGCCGTCGCGGAAAGGTTCCGTCACTTGTTACGGGCAGCAGTCTCCAAACCTCTCCCGACGTGCAAACGGATGTACCTGCCGATTCCATAACTGATAAATACGACGGTATATATATTCCTAACACGAACTTCAGGCATATGAGCATCTTCCCGACACCTCGTACGGTATATAGGGATGCTCCCGATGAGCAAGAGAGCGCTCCGGCTGAAACCTATACGCTCCAGGTCAACGCAGCACCTGCTGCCGAGCCCGAGCAGACCGAGGCTGCAACATCTCCTATTCTTGATAGCACTGATGCTACCGGTGAGGTTGATGCGGTTATTACGAGAGAGCTTGTAGATACTGATGAGATAGCCACGGTTGAGGTCATTCCTCCGAGACGTGCCGAGAATGAAAAGGTTATCGTGCGTCTTGGTGACGACATCGTTGATGGCAAGCTTATGAGAACTCTTGAGGACGTTATGGAGGAGCTTGAGGACGGTCCCGTAATCGAGCTTGAGGCCGCTTTCGAGCCTGCTTATGAGGAAGAACTCATATTCCTCGGCAGTGATACCGTAACGCTTGATACGGATGACGAATCCTCCGATGATGACGGCGAAGCCAGAATGTTCATCAACGGTGAGTACGTTCTCGTGCATTACCGTACCTCCTTTATGTCCAGATTCATTCAGACCGAGGAGCGTATCCAGGACTACTACTCTGTTGTTAAAAATATTCTTCTTTCATATAACGATGTCAAGTCGCGTATAAGCTGGTCGCACGAGTCCTTCTCGTACGGAAAGACCTCTGTTGCAAAGCTTAACGTAAAGGGAAAGACCTTGGTGCTTTATCTTGCGCTTGATCCTCTTCGCTACGAGGGAAGTAAGTATAAGTTTACTGACGTTTCATCAAAGCCCAAGTATGAAAAGACTCCGATGAAGCTGAAGATAAGAAGCGACCGTGCGCTTAAGTATGCGCTTGAGCTTGTCGTTGATATGATGGCAGAGCTTGGCATACCTCACGGTGAGATGCCCGATATTGATTACCGCCTTCCTTACGAAACGGTTGACCGACTTATCGACCGCGGACTTGTTAAGGTCGTATTGCCTTCGGGAATGAAGCTTGATGACGATGCCAACGTTGTTAAGGTAGACGTCTCGGATATCGTAGAAAATACCGACTCCGAGCCGGTAGCACCTGTAAGCAGCGGCACCGTATTTGAATTTGCCGAAGCCGAGGCAGAACCCACACCCGAGGTTATCGAAGAGCCTGCACCCGAGGTTATCGAAGAACCCATACCCGAGGTTATCGAAGAACCCACACCCGAGGTCATCGAAGAACCCGCGCCTGAGGTCATCGAAGAACCCGCGCCCGAGGTTATCGAAGAGCCTGCACCCGAGGTTATCGAAGAACCCATACCCGAGGTTATCGAAGAGCCTGCACCCGAGGTTATCGAAGAACCCATACCCGAGGTTATCGAAGAACCCGCGCCCGAGGTTATCGAAGAGCCCGCGCCTGAGGTTATCGAAGAACCTGCCGAAGAAGAATTTCTTCACGTAAATGCTATTCAGGCTGATGCTCTTATTTCGGACGAGGAAGCAGAAGCAAGCATAGAAATCGTCGAGCGCGATAGCAGGAGCGCCTCCTTCGGAAAGATGTGCGAGGTAAATCTCGACACGGTTTGCAACCGCTTTGACGACGGAGAGACCGTAACTCTAGAGGAGCTTAAGAAGCGTAGGCTTGTGATATGTCTGCCGCGAGGGTTAAGATACTTGCCCGCGGAGTTATGACTAAACGCCTTACAGTGATAGCTGATAAGTTCTCGCTCCAGGCTGTTAAGATGATAACGCTTGCCGGCGGTCATGCAGAACAGATAAAATAAAAAAACGACGAGATGCACGAAAAAAAGTGCATCTCGTTATATTTATATAGTAATATCATTTTCCGTAAGATTAGCAAGTCCCATAACCTTTTTCTTTGCGGCGGTCTCATCATCTCCCACAGCCTCGATTATCCGATCTGAAAGGTCGTTATATATGTATGCGCGAGCAACGCCGTTTATCGTTTCCGTGCCGACTCCGTATTTTCGGAGCGAGGCGACAAGCACTGTCATCTCGCCGTTCAGTATAACCTCTTTTTCAGTAGCACAAACGAAGTAGCTATCACCTTGGCTGACAGGGACCGAGTTGAGAGTTCCGCATCCGTCAATAACCGTGATACATCTGAACGAGCAAGCATCAGGCGAAATTTTTACGTTCTCGCCATTGATAACCTTCTTTTCCAGAGTAAAATATTTGCTTATTCCGAGAACGTCAGCGCAGAGCGAATTTTTTACGTATTTTTCAAGCTTAAGAACATCCAAAGCCTTGTCTACGTGCAGCTCACGCTGCTTGCCGTTTTTATCAACTCTTCCGTAGTCGTAAACGCGATAGGTTATATTGCTGCTTTGCTGAATTTCGTATATAAGGCAGCCCGCGCCGATTGCATGAATAGTACCGGCGGGAATAAAATAGCAATCTCCCTTTGATACGGGAATGAAATTCATAATATCCGTCAGAGTGTTTTCCTTTATAGCATTAAGCAGCTCTTCTTTTTGCAAATCACGGTTAAATCCGAGGTATATCCCTGCGCCCTCATCGGCTTCGACGATATACCACATCTCCGTCTTGCCATAGCTCGCCTCGTGCTTCATTGCATAATCGTCGTCGGGATGCACCTGTACCGAAAGATTTTCCTTTGCATCTATCAGCTTTATCATCATAGGAAAGTCAGAAAAATCAGCAACGTTTTTTCCAAGCTCACAGGAACTCACAGCTTCCATAAGGGTTCTCGAGTCAGAGAGCTTTGTAGGACCGTCCTTGTGAAACGACAGCTCCCAGCTCTCTGCTAAAATCTCCCCGCAGCTTTCCTTTCCGTATTTATCAATAAGACGTCTGCCACCCCAGAGGTTGTCTTTTTGCTCACCGTAAAGCTTTTCTATATTCATAGCTCTGTATATCTCCTCGTTTTTAGTAGTTATCAGTCGTGGCGCTGTTCTTTATTAGCGTAAGTTTCACAGAATCTTGCAGCGAATGAAGGCTCTGTATTGGCAGCATATAGGTGCGATACGTCACCGAACGCCCACGTTCTGAAATATGCTATCCCCTCGCGCCTTTCCTCTGTTATAAGCGTTGTCACAGACGTCGGTGCGGCACACATTCCGTGCCAGAGCACCATTGGCGACACGTTTAAGAGATGAGATAGAAGAACACATTCAAGCGCAAAATGACAGAATAGAACTACCGTATCCTCGTTTGGCTTTACCGCGCGGTAAAGCGCGCCGTCCCTTTCATATCCGTGCTTTTTAAGGAGTGCATCTAGTCCGTCCGTAACGTTTTTATAAATTGAAGGAACGTTCGCATTTTCAAAAACCTCCGTATGCATCCACTCGTCCTTGTCAAAATATTTCGGCTCTGCTGTCCAGTCAGCAGGAAGCCAGTCCCACACGCACCTCATACCGTTACCCGATTCATCGGGCATCTCGGCAGGAAATTCTCTCAGCCAGTCAAGCACCTCGGCATCTTTTCCGAGTCTCTTTAACGACGGCTCTGCCGTAGCTCTTGCTCTTCCGAGCGGAGAGACGTAGAAGGCGTCTGCATTCATCTTGCAAACTCGCTCGGAAAGCAGCTCCGCCTCCTTAAATCCAACCTCAGTAAGAGAGTCCTTTTCGTAGTCGGGGTCGCCGTGCCTTATAATAACAAGCTTCATTTTTAGTACTCCGTAAATATAAATCTTTATAGATTATACCATTTTGCCGCCCTTTTGTAAAGTCTATTTATAAAAAATAGTTTGTAAGAAAAAATTCTTAAATACTATTGAAAAGAGAAAAGAAAAATGATATAATAATAAGGTAATAATTTTTTGGAGGAAAAACGAATGTTAAAAAGAATACTCAGCATGATAACCTGTGGCATGCTTTTACTCGTTCTCGTATCCTGCGGCGGAAATGACAATACAGGAGAGGGCGGAAACGGCGGCGGAGGCGGTAATGGCGGTGCTGCTGATACCGACGTTACTCTTACCATAAACGTAAAGGACGAGAGCGGTGCGGCCATTTCGGGCATAGTTGTTCAGCTTGTTGATACAAACGGAGTTCCGTATTATAAGAATATCGACCCCACCGATGCTAACGGTAAGATCACCGTAAAGCTTGATAAGGATACCGCAGCAAGCTATAAGAGCGCGAAGGTACAGAGAGATCCTTCTATGAAGTATATCGTAGATAAGAATCAGACCTACTCGTTTGTAAACGGTGAGCTCACAATTACACTTAAGGCTTATCCCTCTTATACCATCAGGGTTGTTGACCAGAACGGTGATGCGGTTGTCGGAGCCAGAGTTCAGATGTGTATCCCCGGCGGACTTTGCGTTTCCTTCGGTGCTCCCACTGATGATAACGGTGAGTCGGTAAAGAATATTACCGAGAATAGCTACGAGGCACAGATAACATCCTTGCCCGACGGTTATACCGATGCCGGAGAATATCACGCATTCTCAGGAAATGCATCAACAGGCTTTACTGTAACTATCGTAGTTACCAAAAATTAAATAGAAACAGCAGTCCGTCGGGCTGCTGTTTCTATTTATACAAATTTATTTCAATTTCCAACCGTCAATCTCGCCCTTGCACATAGCGTTAAATATACGGTGCTTTACGCCCTTGTTTTCACGCTCAAGTGCAGCAAGCAGATTTTTCATATTTTCTCTCTCTGTTGCGTGATCCTCAGGGCAGGGGTTTACAAATATAGGAAGCGTGCGCCTTGAGACGAAATATTTCACGTCCTTTTCCGTCGCGTATATCATAGGGCGGATAAGGCCGAGCTTTCTGTTAGAGAGATAGCTTTTCGGAGAAAAGCAACCGAGCCTTCCTTCAAAAAATAAATTCATCATAAAGGTCTCAACCCCATCGTCAAAATGTTGACCCAGCGCAACCTTATTGCACCCCGCCGCCTGTGCCGCAGAGTGCAGAGAGCCGCGTCTCATTTTAGCGCACAGAGAGCAGGGGTTGGGCTCTTTTCTTATATCAAAAATGATTTTTGCAATTTCTGTTTTTTCGATTATGTATTCTACGTTTATCCGTCTGCAAAACTCTTTTATCTCGCTGTAATCCACACCCTCAAAGCCCATATCCACGGTTATAGCAACGATCTCGTATTTCTTGGGGTAAAAGATTCTCATTTCAGAGAGAACCTCAAGAAGAGTCAAGGAATCCTTACCGCCAGAAACTCCGACAGCTATCCTGTCGCCGTCCTCAATCATATTATATTCATCTACGGCGCGACGGACGTAGCTTAACATTCTTCGCATTTCGCTCATAAACAAAAAAGCTCCTGTTGCATAAACTGTATTTGATAAAACTTATCCGAAAGGAAAACTGTATGGCAATAAAAATTTATATCGATCAAGGCCACAACCCATCAGGATATAATACCGGTGCAGAGGGCAACGGATTTTACGAGCAGGACATAACCTACGAGATAGGAAGAAGGCTTTATAATCTTTTTCAGTCAAATCCCGAGTTTGATGTAAGACTGTCGCGCCCGACACCCGAAACGATTTTAGGTACAAACAACTCATCAAGCCTGCGCGTTAGAGTAGATGAGGCTAACGAATGGGATGCCGACCTCTTCCTCTCGCTTCATAATAACGCAGCAAGCAACCCAAACGCTACGGGAAACGAGGCTCTGGTCTACGGCCCCGGAGCAACCGAGGCAATAGCTGTCGGTACCGATATCCTCGAGCAGCTGACGCTTACCACGGGACTTCGAAACAGAGGAATTGTTTACAGACCCGGACTCTACGTGCTAAAGGAAACGGAAATGCCTGCCGTCTTGGTTGAAATGGGCTTTATCACAAACCCATATGATGCAGAGCTGCTTGCCTATTCACCCTATCTTTTTGCAACGGGTATCTACCGCGGTGTCCTTATTCATTACGGATTACTGTAACTTTAGGCTATCCACTCCGAGATATTCCTCGGCAAGCGACGGTGTTGTAGCATAAAATGTGTGCGTAGCGCCGCACCTCTCGCAGTATACCTGAACACCACCGTCAACGAATCGAAGGTCGTAGCTTCCGTTGTCACAAAGACACTGAATCTTTCCGTCTGCCTCCAGGTCCTTAACCAAGAAGCGCAGAGTGTCATACACAGCAGGGTCGGGGAGTATCTCGTCGTCGCTCATCTCCTCGGGCTGAATATCGGATAATTCCTCGGCCTCAAGACTAGCCATGAGTCTGCGTATCTCCTCTTCGGTCCTTTTAAGCTCCCCGTTTATAGTATCCTCATCACCGATAAAGGCGATATCCATGCCCGTATATGGGCAGTTAAGGAGAAATTTCTCTCTGTCAAAAAATACGCCCTCGCTCACTACGTAGCTGTGGTTTTGCTTACAGAAAAGGCAGGGAACAGAAAGGCGGAGCTTTCCGTCATTCGTTTTGTTTATATCGAGCGATGAGCTTCTGTCGCAAGTGCATTTAAGCCTCAACATATCAGCGCTGAGTGTAAATTTACCTACTATGCCAAAAATCGACGATGCGCACTCTGGGCATCTGTATGCAATATTTCTTTGCTTTGGTTGAATGATCATTTGTATTCTCCGTGAAGATTTTGTTGATTAGTTTTTGCAAGATGAGTATTTTTCGCTATATTCAGAGATGAAGCCGCAAAGCTCCTCGGGCGTTACCTCGGGGGAGGTGAGCCTTATCGGCGTTTTTGCATTCATTATACGCAGCAGCATATCGGAGCCGTGGATGAGCTTTTCCGCATCGGCAGTACCGATGATTTTTTTTGAAAGCTCCTCATCAGAGGTTCTGAAGCAAGCTTTGCACTTTATCTCGGAGAGCGTGTCAGCGGAGATATTACATTCTCTTCCCATAGAGAAAAGAACGTAAATTCCGCGCTCCCCACCGTTTTTCAAAATATCGTCAATGTATTCCTTTGCATCACAGTAGATTCTGTCAAGATCGCAGACTACGAAGAGTGCCGTGTCGGGATTATTCTCCGTTTTTTCTGTGGCGATTTTCTTAAGGAGCGCCTTTGCGCTGTCGCAGTCGCATGCCACCTCGCCGTACAGATGCGGGAGAGTGCGGTATGCACTGAAATCTTCTCCTATGATAGCGAATTTTGCTTCTTTGGGAGATGCTTTTTCGCAAATACTGATGATAATATTATGCAGAAATGAAATGCGAGAATATGCCGAGTCGCCTCCGACAATCATTCCCGAGCCTCTTTTTACATCGGCAAAGACGGGATTTCTCGCACAGTCCATACCCATAGCAACCGTCGTGGCGCTTGGCGCGTTCACAAATTCAAAGCTTGACACGGTGTTCTTCAAATATACCTTTTCACATCTGTTGTGAGGTATCTCTATCACAACCCTTTTCTCTCCCGATTTGTAGAAACGCACGTTTCTTTTGATTACATCTTTAAGCTCTGTCGCAAGGGAAAATATTCTCTCACTATCGGTATTGTCATCAGCCTCTATTCCGAAGGAGGTTACAATGTGACCTCTGTCGATAGATGATACTCTGATGCTGATACCGCGTTCTTCGTAAAATTTAGTTATTGAATCAGCTCTATCGGATATTTCTTCTATATCCTCCTCGTCCTGCGCGGTGAGGTGAAATCCGAGATTATCCTCTTTTGCTTCATACGGTGTTTCTTGCATTACCGCCACCGAAATATCTCTTGCTCTCTCTTCGCCTAACGTCAGGGCAACAAGCTCCTCTGCAAATTTCAGAGAAACGCCCATACCCTTTGCCGTAGTTATATTTCCGTCTGTTACAACTCCTCTGTCTTCTATTAAAGCTCCGACAAGCTCGCCTTCAAATCCCGGATAACATGTAGCGCGCTTTCCGGAAAGAAGTCCTCTTCTTCCAAATACGAGAGGGGCCGCACATATAGCCGCAAGTCTGCCGCCGTTCTTTGTAACGGCATCTATCACCTTGTCGGTGAAGGGGTGAGAGCTTAGATTTTCAGCTCCCGGCATACCGCCGGGAAAAATTGCGAGCGATACAGCCGACAGCTCAACCTCCTCGGGCAGAAGGTCGCATATAACGGGAATGGAGTGCGAGCCGCATACTATCTTTCCATTCATACCGACGGTTTTTACGTCAAGACCCACACGTCTTAAAACGTCAACGGGAGTAAGAGCCTCTATTTCTTCAAATCCGTCTGCAAGAAGAACAATAACCATAAAAAATTCCTTTTTTAACGGGGCGCACACCTAAAAAAGGTGCAACACCCCGAGATTTTATTTTAATCAAGCGTAGCCCTTGCCAGCTTCTCATGCCACTCATCAGAGCTCATAAGAACCTCTCTGGGCTTTGAGCCGTTAGGCTCGCCGACAACGCCAAGGTCCTCCATTATATCAATGAATTTAGCCGCCTTGCCGTAGCCGATAGAGAGCTTTCGCTGAATAAGCGAGGTAGAGATTTTACCGGTATTGACAGCAATCTCCACAGCATCGAGGAACTGCTTGTCATTGAGGTATCCCTCACCGTAGCTTTCATCACCGTCGTCATCGTCGTCGTGGTCGCCGCCGCCCTTCTTGGAGCACTTGTCCGCCGCGCGTCTGATCTCTTCCATAACCTCCTCGTCGTAGGTTTGTCCGTCGCTCGATTGCTTAAGATAATCCATAACGGCTTCTACCTCGTCGTCAGCTACGAAAGCGCTCTGCACTCTGAGAGGCTTTAAGGAGTTTGCAAACGCGACGAGCATATCTCCCTTGTCGAGCAGCTTTTCAGCACCGGCTGCGTCAAAGATAAGTATCGAGTCGCGGTTTGATGCGACCTTACAGGAGAATTTGGAGGGAATATTAGACTTGATAAGACCGGTAATAACCTCCTTAACGGGCTTCTGCGTACCGATAAGCAGGTGTATACCCGCAGCTCTTGCCTTTTGAGCAATACGGATAATAAGGCTCTCGACAGGGTTCTTTGCCTGCATGATAAGCTCGGCAAACTCGTCGATAACTATTACGATTCTGGACATAGGCTCACCAAGGGAGGGATTCGCCTGCACCTTTTCGTTATAAGCGTCGATATTTCTGACGTACATCTCCTGAAGAACACCGTATCTGCGCTCCATCTCCTCAACCGCCCACATAAGCGTGCCTGCCGCCTGCTTAACGTCGGTGACAACAGGTACGAGGAGGTGAGGGATTCCGTTATACATAGTAAATTCGACTTGCTTTGGGTCAATCATTATGAATTTTACTTCGTCGGGACGCGCCTTGTAAAGTATGCTCAGCATAAGTGAGTTTATGCAAACCGACTTACCCATACCGGTAGCACCGGCGATAAGCGCGTGAGGCATCTTCGCAATGTCTGCAAAGACGGGCTGACCCGCAACGTCCTTACCCATACAAACCGAGGTCTTGGATTTAAGTCCTCTGAAATCGTCTGTTTCTATAAGCTCGCGAAGTCTTACGATAGACGACTTTTTGTTAGGTATCTCAACGCCTACGGCGGATTTTCCGGGAATGGGAGCTTCCATACGGATACCGTCAGCCGCGAGGTTGAGGGCAATATCGTCAGAGAGATTCATAATGTTGCTGACCTTGACACCCTTTGCCGGAACGACCTCGTATCTTGTGATACGCGGACCTCTGTCGACTCCCTTGATAGATGCCGTAACGCCGAATGATGCAAGCGTATCAATAAGCTTGTCGGCATTGTCCTGTATCTCTTCGGCAATATTATCGTTATTCTGTTCTGTCGAGAGGTGCAGAAGGTCTATCGGAGGAAATTGGTAATCGGAGTAGTCCTTTTTCTTCGGCTTTTCATCAACCGGAACGGGCAGGGGAGCAGCTTTTATCTCTTCCTTCTTGGCGGGAGCTTCATCTGTTTCAAACGGAGGCAGCTCCTCTTCGACCTGCTCGTCAGCGTTATTTTCAGGCTCTTCTTCCTCGACCTGCTCGGGTAAAAGCTCTGAGGCTTCGGCTGCCTCTTCTTTTGTTTCCTCGGCAGATTTATCCTCTGCATCAAGGAAGGGGAACATAGCCCTCTGCTTTATAACGTCGGGGTTTTGCTCTTCTGGAGGTATTTCCTCGGCCTCTGCCGCCTCTTCCTCCGGCTCGGGAATAAGCTCGTCCGTATCCGTATCAGCACCATCCTCGTCCTCGAAGGCAAATACGGTAGCCTCCTCATCGTTAAAGGTCACCTCGGAAACAGTTTCTTGCACAGCTGCGCTGTCCACCTCGGTAAACTCAAGGGCGGTTTCGGTGGTTTTTTGAGGAATTTCCGTCACTTCTTCATGTACTTTTGCCACAGCAACGGTAGCTTCTATACTGTCTGCATTGTTTTCAAGCTCGATGGGCGTCGCAGTATTGTCGGCATTTTGGGTTATCGGCTCGCTCTCATTTTCTTGAGCGTTATCGTCAGTATCCGTGTCCTCTTCTATTTTACTGTATCTTTCGATTTCCTTTGCAAGAAAATCATCGGAACTTGAGTCGAGTGTGGGATTAAGAAGATTTCTTTCCGTAACGAGAGTTCTGTCCACTATAACAGGGACATCTGCGGCGGGTGCGGTATCGTCGGCACTCGGGGGAGTGTAGGGCTTAAATACAGGCTCTGTCGCCTCGCCTTCGGGGATATCGATTGACTGTTCGCTAGCCTTTTCCTCTGTGGGCGCGTCCTCGTGAACGACGGTTGTGAAGGTAGATTTATTTGCGCTTCTTGCATACGCAGGATTGTTCATCAGCACTCTTTGTGCAACCTGCTCAGCAACAAATGCTGCATCCTCTTCTGCCTCGGGGTGCGAGTCTTGTCCGACCTCGGACTCGGGCTTTTCGTAAGTTACGCTTATAGCCGATGGGTCTGCGCTCTGAGGAATGTGGGTAGGAGTATTGTCTACCGTAAATTCTACGTTTTTCTGCGTTGTCTGTTCTTCTTCTCCGACGGTGTTTTCAACTTTTTGCGCTCCGAATTCCATTGTGGCGCTTATCGGAGCGGTTCTGAAGTCGTGAGCGCTTTGAACTGTTGCGGGAGGCTGATACTCGTTTTTCTCACCCGCGTCAGTCGGAGTGCGCTCGGAGGAATTCGCGATTTTTCTTGCCATATAGCTTTGGCGCTTTAGCTCAAGCTCCTCGCGTCTTTTCTGCTTTTCGATATCGCTTTCCGAAATTTCGGCTATGGGAGTCAGCAGCTCGTCAATGCCGCCTTCTTTTTTATATGTGGCAGCCTTTGTGGACTGCTTTGCAACAAGCTTCTCTCCCGTAGCAAAGTCGAATGGGTCAAAATCCTTGGTAAACACGCTGTCAGCGCTCTCGTCTATACCGTAAGACTGCTTTTTCTTCTCGAAGGTGTGGTCAGCGTTAAAGAACGGCGTGTCCTCTTTTTTCGTCTTGGTGTTTTCTTCTTTGATTTTATCAAAATCAGGCTTCTTTTTTACAACGGGCTCTCTCTCTGTGATATCCTCACCGAGAACCGCGCTTTTATTAAACACCTTGGTCTGAAGAGCAGGCTTTTTTTCTGATTTTTTCTTGTCCTTCGTCTGATGAATGTTTAATTCTCTTATGCGAAGCTCGTCCATGTTTCCGTCAACGTCAAAGAATTGGTCGTCGAGAAATTCCGCATGGCGTCTTTCGGTTTCCAGACGCTTGTTTTCAGCCTTTGCCTCTTTTCTGTTTTCTGCGTTCTTTTTAATTCTCTTTTCGGCTACTGCAAGAAGGGACGTAACCGATTCGAGAACAGCAAGCAGCGCTTTTCTTGCAGCGCTGTCCTTTCTTCCGAAAAATACTATGGCATATGTAAGAAGAACTGCAACGTCAAGAATTATAAGACCTATCGGGCCGACGATTTTAGTGATGCAGAACGCCGCCGCGCCGCCGACAAATCCGCCGGCAACTCTTTCAGTAAAGAAGAGCGCCGGGTCAAACAGAGCTTCCTTACCCCAGAAGAATACGGTGTAATCAATGCTTGATACTATCAGCGTGGCAATTACGGAAAATACAGCTCTTGAAAGCACGCGGCCCTTGGAGATGTCGTCGGCAAAAAATACCGAGTGCAAAACAAGAAGCAGGGGAATAAGATATGCTCCCGCTGAAAAAAGTCCCAAAAGGGTATAAGACACCCCTTGACCGAAAGCACCCGTACCGCTTGAAACGAAGCAAATGGCAATAAACACCGCGAGTGAAGCGAGAGCTATCGGTATCGCTTTTTTATATCCGGTAAGGGCCTCTGTTTTCTTTTTATCATTACTTGTATTATTCATATATGCATACCTCCAAGGTTAAACAAAAATAATTATACAGATATATAATAACAAATTTTAACGCAAATTTCAATACTTACGACAAAATTAGTGTAAAAAATATTATTTTGCGCGCATTAAAAATAGATATTTAAGCAAAAACCTTGACAAATATCCAAAATTCTGCTACAATGATATCCGAATAATTATGTAATTTTGGGGATTTCCCGATTCTATAGGATATAAGAGGTAAATGCTATGCTTTTGTACAATTCACTTACGAGAAGCCGTGACGAGTTTGTTCCACGCCGTGAGGGCTATGTTTCGATGTATACCTGCGGTCCTACGGTATATCACTACGCACATATAGGAAACCTGCGTACCTATACCATGGAGGACGTGCTTGAGAAATATCTAAGGTATCTTGGAAACGACGTTAAGAGAGTAATGAACATCACCGACGTCGGACACCTTTCAAGCGACGGCGACACAGGTGAAGATAAGATGCTTAAGGGTGCAAGACGCGAGCATAAGACCGTTCTCGAGATTGCAAAATTCTATACCGACGCATTCTTCTCCGACTGTGATAAGCTTAACATTAAGCGCCCCGACGTTATCGAGCCTGCCACCCAGTGTATTCCCGAGTTTATTTCTATGATTGAAACTCTGCTTAAGAAGGGATATGCATACGAGGCTGGCGGAAACATATATTTTGATACCTCGAAGCTTGAGAAATACTATGTATTTAACGACTTTAACGAGGAGGACCTCGAGGTCGGAGTGCGCGAGAGCGTTGAAGAGGATACGAACAAGAAAAACAAAGCCGACTTCGTTCTCTGGTTTACTAAATCCAAGTTTGAAGAGCAGGCACTTAAATGGGATTCTCCCTGGGGTGTAGGTTATCCCGGCTGGCATATAGAGTGTTCGGCAATAAGCCTTAAGCATTTAGGCGAATATATGGATATTCACTGTGGCGGTATTGATAACGCATTTCCCC
>JAZOAA010000103.1:0-3239 GCA_045595265.1 Eubacteriales bacterium | reverse complement strand
TTCGGCGTTGTTACCTTTGACTACAGTGCCTATTATACTATTCAGGATTTCACAAACGGTTACGAGGACGTGGATTTCGATATAGAAAACGATAGCTTTCCTGCCGAATATTATGCCGCATGGGTGGATTATTATTGCGTATCACGTCAGGATGCCGTTGATTATGTAAAAGTCCTCGAGGACAACGGCTGGGAAATCGAATCTACATATCATGATGAAGAGGATTATTATGCTATGATCTTGAAGAAAGATAAAGTATATTCCATTGTCAAATACGAAAAATCCGAGGGTGCCTTCATGACGATCGGTTTTTCGGACATGGTAGAAAATCTTACCTGGTGATAAATAATTTATAAAACGGAGGTTTTATTATGAAAAAGTTTTTGAGCTTTATCCTTGTAACCTTTATGTTAATTCCCCTATGTGTTTTCGGTGTTTCGGCAGAGGGAACGCTCAATATCGGTGATTTTGAACTGCCAAAGCCCGTAGCTCCCGACTACTTTATCTATACCGACGGGGATGCAAGCGAAGGGCACCACGACGATCTCAGAATGTATATGGTTGTGGACCCGGAGGTTATTGCCGTTTCATCCGAATGGTCCGAAAACACCGAAGCTTTTTATGAAAAGTACGGTCTTTGGTACTTTAATATTGTGATGCAGTATGACGTTTCCCTTGACGGCGAGACAAACTGGCAATACACACCCGAGTGGGACACCGAGTATTACTACGGAGGCTATGCCGATGGATACCAATACGAAAGTATCAGAACAGAAATGATAGATGATTTTGAATTTTTCTGGTTGACATATTACGAGGGGCAGGGCTCCGATACCTTTAAACCCTATCAGCCTGCAATAATTACCGATATATACCACGATTACGGTTATGATAGAGAGGTTTACTCCTTTGATACCAAAAACCACAGCCTTTACATCCGCTGCCGTTACTATATGGAATGGGAACCCTTGGTGGAGTACGAGGAGGGCCACGGCCCCGGCGAAAAACAGAGCGCAGTTTCCGATTGGTCGGAAAGCGCTGTTTTCGGCAAAAACTCTACCCAAAAGATACCCGACGAGCCTACCTCCTACGAAGCCCCGGTTATCTCCGACCTTCGCATAGAGCTTCAGGATGACGAGGAGTGGTATTACATTAAGTTTGTACAGGATACACCCGATTCCGTTTGGGAAGCACACCTTTATTATATGATGAACGATTATTTCGAGCCGCTTAATCTGGACTCTCAGGTAAGCGTAAACGGCGGTGAGTGGATAGATGCCTACGTGGCAAACAGTGAGTGGGCAACGGAAGACGGTGAAAGAACATTAGTCTTTGACGGCTCCGACGACCTTACCCCCGATACCAACGTAAAGCTTCGCGTTCGTTTTTCAGGCCCTCACGGCTATTCGGCTTGGTCCAACGTACTGGAGGTTAACGGTGTACACGCTCACGAGTGGGGACCTGCTGAGATAATAACCCCTCCAACTCCCACCACCGCAGGTCAGGCAAAGCTTACCTGCGAATGCGGTTATATAAAGTATCAGGACTTGTATTTCGGCGACAGCAACGGCGACGGCATCCTCAACAGTCTTGATGCGGCGCTTATCCTTAAATACGATGCAGGGATTATCACAGATCTTACTCCTCTTCAGCTTATGCTTTGTGACGCCAGCGGTGACGGAAGAGTTAACAGCTTGGACGCAGCGTTTATTCTTAAGTACGATGCAAGACTTATAAGAGAATTCCCCAACTCCAATTTCTCCATTGAGGCATATATTCAGCTTTGCTTAGACTACTACGGATACTACGGAACACCCCAATATTGACCCCGAAGGCCTCTCTGAAGATGATACCACCGAATCTACCCCCCGTAGAAGATGACTCCTCTGAAGGCTCTTCCGAGGAAGAGATCGTAAGTTATGACCCTCGCCTTCTTTCCTCGTGGTACAAAACCATATACAATGGCGAAGAATTATGCCTGTACTACCCAGACGGTACACCCGAACATCTCAAGAAAGGCACGCCTCCAACTGCTTAACAAAAGCGATTATAACAAACCGGAAAGGCGCGGAAACTCCGCGCCTCATCCTGTAGAAAAAAGGCGACGGGCATGCCGCCTGGGGTTTAGGTATCTTTGTAGATGTAATATCCAATGTACCGCTTGTTTCTCAAAAGGCGGTGCAGACTGTTTTTATTGAACGCCTTACTGAGAGAGGTTTTAATCTGTCTTGCATTTAAGTCCGTGATGATTTCGGTAACAGTTTTGCGAGGCCGACAGTATGAAAAAATTACTTGCGCTTCTGTTGACACTTTTGATGGCGTTTACCCTTGTTGCTTGTGGAGAAAACGAGCAAACACCTTCAGGTAGCGACAGTAATTCGGAAAGTCAACAGCAGGAGCAGACCGATCCCGATACTTCCGAGCAGGATAAAACGCCTTCTTCGGGAACGAACGATTAATCTGATGACGTTGAAACGGTTGCCGGGTTCTTAAAAGTATTCGGTTATGCTGAGGATGATATCAAGCCCGACCACTTCGTTTCTTTCGACGATGTGGAACTCGAAGGACGTGGTGAACTCGGTGAAGTAGACAGCGGCGGTACACAGGAGAACCCCGGCGAAACGAACAAGGCACCGGAAGAAAAGCCCCCTGTGGACGAACCGAGCGAGGATAAATGCGCGCTCTGCGGTTTCTGTCCCGTACCGCTTGGACTGTGCATCTTCATTTGGATCGCTATTGTGGTAGTGGTCATTCTTATTATCGTGATCATTATCGTGACCCTGACCAAAAAGAAGAAATGCCCGGGTTGCAAGACCAAATGCGAAAAGAAAGACAAATGCTGCCCCAACTGCGGTCAGCAACTGAAATAATACGTAAGTGAGGAATGCATAATGAAAAAATTATTTGCACTTTTATTGGCTTTGATGATGGTATTTGCTCTTGCCGCCTGCGGTGAGAAAACCGACAATCCTTCCGGCAACGAAAACAACCCCGGAACCTCGCAGAATGGTGGAGAGAACAACAACGGCGGCGAAAGCACCGTGGGAGGCAGTGAGGAAAACAACGGTGGCGAAAGCATCTACGGCATAGAAGGTCATTTCTCTGCAAAGCAGATCGCATTTATCGAATCTCTCGGCAAGAGCGAGGAAGGCAAAAAATTCGTTGCCTTCAAAGAAGAAAACGGATACGTTGAATTTTACGTTGCAGAATGGAACGAAGATACCACGCTGAATAATCTG
>JAZOAA010000102.1:0-5982 GCA_045595265.1 Eubacteriales bacterium | reverse complement strand
TGGCTGATGCCTTCGCGAGATTTCAGAAAAGTCAGGGAAAGGACGTATTTCTCTGCACAGGTACCGACGAGCACGGACAAAAAATAGAAAATCTTGCAAATGAAGCAGGAATTACGCCTAAGGCATACGTTGACCGTGTTGCAGGCGAAATAAAGGATCTGTGGGATATGATGGGTGCGGATTACGACCACTTTATTCGTACCACCGACGATTATCACGAAGCAGCCGTTGCAAAGATATTTAAGAAATTCTACGACAAGGGCGATATTTATAAAGGCTACTACGAGGGATGGTACTGCACCCCCTGCGAGTCCTTCTTTACCGCTACTCAGGCGGCTGAGGGTAAATGCCCCGACTGTGGCAGACCGGTAGCGCAGGCGAAGGAGGAGGCGTATTTCTTCAAGATGTCAAAATACGCTGACCGCCTCATCAAGCACATAGAGGACAATCCTGAGTTTATCGAGCCTGAGAGCCGCAAGAAAGAGATGGTAAACAACTTCCTTAAGGCAGGACTTCAGGACCTCTGCGTTTCCAGAACGTCGTTCACTTGGGGTATTCCAGTTGATTTTGATAAGAAGCACGTAACTTACGTTTGGCTCGATGCTCTTACAAACTATATTACCGCTCTTGGCTATGACCCCGACAAGTCGTTTGATGAGCAGTCGGAGAAGTTTAAGAAGTATTGGCCTGCTGACGTGCATATTATCGGTAAGGACATTCTTCGTTTCCACACTATTTATTGGCCTATATTCCTTATGGCGCTTGATTTGCCTCTTCCCAAGAAGGTGTTTGGCCATCCTTGGTTCAACTTCGGCAATGATAAGATGTCTAAATCCAAGGGCAACGTAGTTTATGCCGACGAGCTTGCAGAACGCTTTGGCGTTGATGCCGTGAGATATTACGCACTCTCCGAGATGCCTTATAACTCTGACGGAAGCGTTACCTATGAGTCGGTTGTAGCGAGATATAATAACGATCTTGCAAACAACCTTGGTAATCTTGTTAGCCGTACTCACGCCATGACAAAGAAGTACTTTGACGGAATCGTACCCGCACCGGACAAGGCAGAGCCTATCGACGACGATCTTAAGGCTACCGTAGCAAATGCAGTTTCAGAAAGCGTGAAGCTTATGAATGCATATCACGTTGCCGATTCTCTTGACGTTATCTTCTCAATGCTTCGTCGTGCCAATAAATATATTGACGAAACAATGCCCTGGGCGCTTGCGAAAAATGAGAGTGACAAGCCCCGTCTTGCAACCGTAATCTATAATCTGCTTGAATGTATAAGAATAGGCGCCGTTCTTCTTAAACCGTATATTCCTACAACGGCAGAGAATATCTTCTCGCAGCTTGGTACAGACAAGGTCGATTTCAGCACTATAAGCGCGTTTGGCGCGCTCGAGGCAGGAAAGTCTCTCGGCGAAGCGTTCACGCTCTTTGCTCGTATTGATGAGAAGAAGTTCCTTGAGGAAATGGAAACTAAGATAGCCGCTGCCATAGAGGCGAACAAGCCTGTCGAAGAGCCGGAGCACGAGGCAGAAATCGGAATTGACGCATTTGCAGCCGTAGAGCTGCGCGTTGCGGAGATCATTGCCTGCGAGCCTATTCCCAAGGCAAAGAAGCTCCTTAAGCTTCAAGTTGACCTTGGATACGAGAAGCGCCAGGTCGTTTCCGGAATTGCAAAGTTCTATACACCGGATGAGCTCGTAGGGAAAAAGGTTTGCCTTGTTACGAATCTTAAGCCCGCAAAGCTCTGCGGTGTCGATAGCTACGGTATGATTCTCGCCTCGGGCGAAGAGGATGTTAAAGTTGTATTCCTCGACCCCACGGCGAAGAACGGAGACAGAATACACTGATGAAATACTTTGATTCTCACGCTCATTATTATGACGAGAGATTTTCAGAGGAATGTGAAGAGGGCGTCGATGCATTGCTAGACGCCCTCTTCTCTGAAAATGTTTCGTATATTGTAAACATTGGAACCTCGCCAGAAACCTCACTTTTGGCAGCAGAGCAGGCAAGGAAATATGAAAGTATGTATACTGCCATAGGTATTCATCCGTCTGACACCCGTTTTCTTTGTAATCTTGATTCAGAGCTTTCGTGTATAGAATCGATGATAAAAGATAAAGAAAACAAGTGTCTTGCTCTCGGTGAGATTGGACTTGATTATCACCATCCTAATACTGATAAGGAGCGCCAAATGCGTTATTTTGAGGCGCAGATGTCGCTTGCGCGCTCGCTTAAAATACCCGTTTGCATACACGATAGAGATTCTCACGGAGATATAATGGATATGATACGTCGTTTTCCGGATGTAAGAGGCGTTTTGCACAGCTTTTCCGGTTCTGTCGAAATGGCAGAGGAGCTTATAAGTCTTGGATATATGATATCTTTTTCTGGAACACTCACATTCACAAATGCCAGAAAGCCAAAAGAGGTTGCCGCAAGGATACCTAAGGAGTTCGTGATGATAGAAACCGATGCCCCATATCTCGCACCTCACCCAAAACGCGGTACGTTAAATCACTCGGGCAATCTTGAATACACGAACGCAACCCTGGCAGCTATTTTAGGTATTTCACCAGAGGAGTGTGCTATCTTGACAGAGGATAACGCGAAGCAATTTTACGGTATAAAATCGTAAACCCTTTTATCAAATTATATTTACTATTTTATATTGACAAACATTATTGCGATGATATAATTAACTTATAAAATTATTTTTTTAGAGGTTAGTGATGGGTAAAAACAGCAAAGAAAGGTTAGATCAATTTATTCAGATAGCCGGCGGTGGCGGAAAAAGCATGGACGGTGCTGTAAAAAGAATGCCACTGATTTCCCCCCCGGTTATTGAAAGAAAAATTCTTTCGCCGGTAAACGAGAGATATAATATAATCGAGCCCGAATTTGACGAAAAGGCAGAATATGAAAAATTTCTGAAAGAAAAGACGGCACTCAGAGCTTATTACGAGCCTTTTTTAGAAAATCACGCAAGACGGATTGAAACCCGAGTAACAAATCTTACAGATTTCAAATTCAGGCTTCAGACCGACGAGGATAAGGCAGATTTTTCACGCGTGCTTTCAGGAGAAGGCGATTGGGAGGACGTAACGATACCGCATTATTTCGGCCCTCCCGGAATTTACGACTCGTTTTACTATTCCGATATAAACGTGAACCTTGATAACGGAGAACACTGTATCCTTGATTTTCAAGGTGTTGACTATATAGCCGAGGTATACGTTAACGGACGCATGGCCGTCACACACGTCGGTTTCTTTTCACCGTTTTCCGTCGATATAACTCCTTATATTAAAAATGGAAAAAATACTCTTCTCATTGTGGTAAAAAATACGATTGGCTCTACGGGTCTTTACGATAAAGATGGCGGAAGAACGTTCGGAGATAAGATATATGCGTGTACTCACCTCGGTTACGATGAGCCTACGCTGGGTTGGCATCACTGTCCAGCCGGTTCCGGTATTTGGGGGAAGGTTCAGCTTGTCATAACAGGGAAGCACAGGGTCACCGACATATACGTTCGTCCCGATATAGATAAATCGGAATTTACGGTGAACACGGTACTTAACACGTACGAATATAACGGATCTCACTCGGAATTTGAGGGGAGTATAAAATACACTCTGGAAGGCCGTAATTTCAAGGAGAGCGTATTCGTTGATAAGCCCGGAAAGCCTTGCACACCGTTTACGCTGGGCGAAAATTATTTCTTTGATACATTTAAGCTTGATAAATTCAAGCTTTGGACTCCTGATACGCCTTATTTATACGAAATTACCGTCACGTTTCTTGACAAAGAAGGACGTGTAATCGCCGAAGGTCAAACACATTTCGGTATGCGAAAGTTCCACATGGACGAAAACAGCGTTCCTAAAGGCGCTTTTTACCTTAATAACGAACGCGTTATTTTAAGAGGCACAAACGAGATGGGTCATCTTCTAAGATGCGTTATGACCGACAATTATGAGCAATTAATAGACGATATTCTTATTGCTAAAATCTGTCATCTTAATTTCTACCGCATGACCCAGCGTCCCGTGCATAAGGAGATATACGACTATTTTGATATGCTGGGTATGATGTGCCAGTCAGACTTTCCTCTCTTTTCCTATATGCGTTACAGCGTACTCGGAGATGCTATGAAACAGGTTGACGAGATGGAAAAAATGACAAGAAATCATCCGTCTGTCGTTATAGAATCCTTCTGTAATGAGACTCTTGATACAACCGCGTGGAGAACCGTTCAATACAATATGAACAGATTTGATATGGAGCGTTTCTTCGATGCGGCTAAAATTATCGTTAATATCTCAAATCCCGACAGAGTAATTAAATACTGCGAGGGAGACTATTCGCCTTTGGCTGAAAGCTGGGGCATCAGCGATTTTCATTGTTACACCTTCTGGTACGTATCTCATGGTATGCCAAGCGGCAAGCTGAATAAAGGCTATCTACCTGGTATGCGACCCGATTGGATGTGCGGCTGCGGAGAATTTGGTACCGATGGCCTGGATAGATGGGAGCTTTTGAAGAAATACTGCCCATCAAACTGGCTTCCTCAGAGTCAAGATGAGCCGTGGGCGCCAAATACTATTGCGCAGGCTCAATGTTATGGCTTGCACGGCAACTTCTTCCCGGAAAAAAATACAATGCGTGAATGGATAGCCGCGAGCCGAGAATGGCAGAGAGAAGCACTCAAGCATTACGTACACATTTTGCGTCGCAGATCAGACTATATCGAAAGCACGGCGGTGCACTTGCTTATAGATGCTTGGCCTTGTGGCTGGACGAAAACCTTGGTTGACGTTGACAGAGTGCCAAAGCCGGCGTATTATTCCTTCAAAGAGGCTAACATACTTACCAGAGTAGACCTTAGACGCGATAAATACGTTGTATACGAAGATGACACCGTTATCACCGAGATTTATGCATTCAACGATCTCCCATGTCAAAAGAGCGTAAAAGTGACCGCAAGTGTTTATCTTGACGGACAAGAAATAAGCTCGTACGTCTTTTCCAATGTTGCTAAACCGGTTTTAGCTACTTATTTAGGCGAAATTCATACGTGCATCCCCGGAATAGATCGCGGAAAAATAAAGGTTGTTGTTTGCATGGAATGTGATGGCGATCTTACGTACGACTCGGTGGACTACGTTATAAAGCCAAAGAATAATCCTGCAAGTAAAACACCTGTAATATTAGGCAATAGGGCAAAAGACGTTGCAAAGGTATGTAACGGTCCCATTGATAATAATATTATTTTCGTTGACGACGATTACTTCAGAGAGCACCAAGACGAGCTCGAATTAAGGGTAGAAGACGGTGCGAGAATGATAGTTGTTACGAATAAACCTCTTAACATCATAGGTGATGACGTAATATTCCGAATTCATGACGAGGATACAGAGTGCCAGGCAAAAAATCTGGTTTACAGAAACCCGGATTGCATCTTTACAGAAGAGTTTGACGAGCTTGATTTCCGTAATTTCTATAATTCAAAAACCGATTATCAGGATCTTACAGCTTGGTTCAGATTTGAATGGCAGGATGCGGAGGAAATACTTTACGTATACAAGGATACGTCAGACCCCGCTTACAAGCTTCATAAAAAGCACGAATACGTAGCGGCGAGAAAACCGTACGGAAAGGGCGAAGTCGTGCTCACTACACTCTCGTGCTTAGATGGATGTCTCGGCTCTAATCCGGTGCTTGATAAGTTTGTAATTAATCTTATAGAGAAAACGTAAAAGAGACCGTGTAATAGCGGTAGATTAGTATGATAAAAACCGACCTTCGTAAAAGAAAGTCGGTTTTTTGTATAGAGTCGACTTTACAAAAGGCGACTCAAGAAAACCACGCGATAGTCGCGTGGTTCAAAAAAGGTTAACCGATGAGGAAAAAATCCTCCGTTTGTGATATAATTAGAATAGACCTGCCAGTCGAAACTAAAAAAAC
>JAZOAA010000101.1:0-13696 GCA_045595265.1 Eubacteriales bacterium | reverse complement strand
ACACTTTAACAAAAAAATGTAAAATACTAATATCATTTTGATATTTGCACTTGACAAACGAAGTTTGTTGTGATAAAATAATGTAAACTGTACGACTATGTCGGACGAAAAATCTTCACAAAAATTTTATATCTTTTTTAGGAGGAAAAAGGAAATGCACAAAAAATTAAACAGAAAGGGCTTTACAATCACAGAGCTTGTAATCGTTATAGTTGTTATTGCGATTCTTGCGGCGGTGCTTATTCCCACGTTTGTAAGTCTTATAAAAAAGGCGAAAACCGCCGGTGACATTCAGCTTGTTCGCAATCTTAATACCATAGTGGCAACCGAGACAACTGTCAGCGGCGGTGAGATCAGCCCCCACGGTGCTATAGTTGCAGTGGGTGAAAATGGCTACATGGTTGAAAAAATTACCCCCACTGCCGATGGCCGTACCATCGTCTGGGATGCAACAAATTATCGCTTCGCCCTGCTGGACGAGAATGGTGAAGAGATCTACCCCAAGGATGATAAATCAGGCACCCCCAAGGCAAATCTGTTTGTTATCAGTGCTACATATCCCGCTGAGGGCTACGAGGAGTATGCCGTTTACCTTACCGAAGGCTGTACACTGACCGAGATCAACGCTACAACCGGTGTTGATGTTGGCTTAAACGAGCAGATCACCACGATCACCTACACCGGCTCTGAGTCGGTTGCTGTTCGCGGTGCTAAGTACACCACCATCGTCGTTAAGAGCGGTACTGTTCATCACTATGATGAGGCGTGGACGGCATACGAAAACGGCGGTACATACGTTGAGCACGGAACCCTGAACATCCCTGTTCAGAGCGGCGAATACGTTGATAACGGATTTGCAGGCGGTACAGGTACAGAAAGCGATCCTTATATCGTTACAAATCTCGACCATTGGAACAATCTTGCAGCAGATTCCAAGGGTGAGAATGAATTTGCGACCAGTGGAAAGCATTATGTAATTGGAGCAGACCTCGTGTTTGATTCCAATTTCAAGACAATCGGTCATTTTTCCGGCACTATTGATTTCCAGAATCACACAGTAACTTGTACGGAAGATATGCCTGAAAGCAATTGGATTGATTATGCTGAAAACAATACTACAATTAAGAATTTGAATGTTAATAATTCCGCAACCAACTTTAGCCTCGTGTATGCAAATACAGAAGCTATAGCATTTGAAAATGTAACTATTAACGGCAACTACGAGACAAATTACAATAATGCAGGTGCTTTTGTAATGCACCCGGGTTATACTTCTGAAGCAGATGTTATCAGCATTACTTTGGAAAACTGCAACAACTATGCAACCATTAACTCCTCCAATGGCTTCTCCGGCATCTTTATTGGAACATTTAACTATTTGCCTGAGGGTAAAACTGCGCACGTTGTCATGAAGGATTGCGCCAACTACGGTACACTTACCGGTGTTAATGCCGCAATGATCGTTTCCAGCTCCGGCTCCAAGAACTTTAACGCTGCTACCGTAAAGATGTATCTGGAAAATGTCAGAAACTACGGCGCGATCGTAGGCTCCGAGTATGCAGGTCTTGTTATGTCCAAGGCTGCAATTGGCGGCTACTATGAGTATGTCGAGGGTGGAAAAACACGCGGTCAGGTGCTCTTCTACTCCGACGAGAGCTTCGCAGATCAGTATCTGATCACCGATGCAAACGGCGAAAGAGTAAAGCTGTATCACGATCAGACTCCCGCTGAGCTGGATGTTAAGAACGGTGTGAACGGTGTTACCAAAGTGGGCGACTTTGCAGAAATCATCACAGATGGTGCTGGTAAGCTTGTATTCGATAATGTTGTAAATGGCGACGCAACTAGATATCTTGTATCCTTCGGCTGGAGCGGTGTATTTGGTGCAGGTAACGGCGGAACCTTCGCATACCAGATCGAGCTCGATGCAGCCAACATCAGCACCACCGACATAATGGCATACAAGTGGGTGAACGCAGATACCCATGGTGATGACAAGGCTCTGGAGGCTTCTACTCTTCCCACCACCGATGTGACCTACGGCGATGTAACACTGAAGGTTGATAGCCAGAACCGCTATGTGTTTGATTTGGAAGGCAGCCATATTAGAAAGCAGCCCACCATTACTGTTTACGCATTTGATGCAAACAATAATGTGGTTGCAATGGGTACCTATACTTACCCCGCAAACTAAGTACTATCGTTTATATGCTTTTGGGTGGATAACAAAACAACCTATTTTGCATAAAGGAGAAAAAACAAAATGAAAAGACTTAACAAAAAAGGCTTTACAATCACAGAGCTTGTGATCGTTATAGTTGTTATTGCGATTCTTGCGGCAGTGCTTATTCCCACGTTTGTAAGTCTTATTAAAAAGGCGAACGAATCTGTTGATATGCAGATCGTAAAGCAAATGAATTCGGTATTGCAAGCAGAAGAGATTGCAGGCAATAAACCCGCAACAGTTGTTGCAGCAAAAGATATTCTTTCGGAAAACGGATGCGATGACTTCACTCCATCATCCAAGCAAAATGTTTTCTATTGGATTGGCTCGGATAACCGTGTAATCCTCTGGGAAAAGGATGAGGGCGAAGATGTTACAACCGGTAAGGTTACATACCCCAAGGAGCTTGCTAAAAAGTACAAGGATGTTACCACTGCTTCGGCTGACTGGGCTGATCTGAGTGTAGATTATAATGAACTGTTGGTTGAGGTGGTTCCCGAAGGAGAGGAATCCTTGGGAGATGCGCTTCTTAATTCAATTAAGAATGCAGAAGATGGAGCAATTTTGAAGTTGCCGGCAAATAGCGAAGTTAATATAGGCGATAAAGCATACTATATTGGAGAATCCTATATGAGGCTTGCTGGCGGCACTGGTAAGTCACTTACTATTGATTTGAACGGTGGTAAGCTTGTAAGTGATACTGAGCTTATTCAGAACGGAAAGAACTTTGGATATTACGGCATAACTGTTCCACAGGGCGGTTCTCTTGCCTTGGTCAACGGCGATGTGGCTGTGACGACAGATAATTCTAGTAAAGCTGCGTTAAGTGCAGGTACTGGTGCGCACCTGATTCTCCGAGATGTTAATATGACTACTAATGGCTCTGCAATTTTCCCTGCTGGTAATGCAAGTGAGGTTGTTATTGAGAGTTGTACCATTAAGGCTGGTGCATATGCTCTGGGTACGAACAACCAACAGTCTGATAATATCAGAATATCTATATCTAATTCTGGTTTAGAGGCGGAAAGTTGTCCCGTTCTTGTTAATGTTCCTTGTGATGCACACATCCAAGATTCTAACATCGTCAGCAATGGTGGCTGGGGTGTATTTGTTCGTTCCGGTCATGTGGTGATTGAAAATTCCACCGTTGTCACTAGGGATGGCGATGTGGGTGCTAACGATAGCAGATACAACACCTCGTGTGAATATTTTGCTTACAACTCAAATGCCGCAAACATCCCCTACTGGGGAGAAGGAGCACAGTGCCCATATGCCCCTGTGATAGTTGGTGACTATTCAAGCTCCGATTCATATAACCATAAAACCAGTTTGTCAATGACCAATGTTAAAATCGAAAATGCAAATTCCGAAAGAATTCCTGACGTTGTTGTTGCAGCAGGTCCTTCGGGTAAGGAGGTTGCTGTTAATTACGATGCGGCTACCAACGTTAGCAAGGTTGTTGTTTATGGTGAAGGTTATGTGAGAACTTCTATAAATGGCAGTGCTATTAACCACACATTTAGTCATAAAGGTACCATCAAAGTTAATGGAAATGTGAAGTATTTCTATGCAATTCCTGAAAGCGTAGGAACATTTGAAACAGGAGAATACGATATAGGCACACTGAACGTGGATTATAATACTGTTCCTTCGTACGATTATAATTCGACAGTAAAGTCTCAGATTGAGACTGCTTGGGGCATCTCCATTTCAGATACAGAGTGGCAAACGATTAAGATGACTTTTAGTTCAGCAACAGTAAACCAGTTGAAATCCATTACCTACACAAAAGATGATGGAACGGAGACAACTGTAAGCACTTCGCGTATCACTTTGACAGGTCTTGAGCATTTGTCTTTGCTGAATACTCAAAATGTTTCTGTACTTAAGCAGACTGGTTACGTTCAGAATGCACTTAACGAGTTTAAGGCATACTGCGCAGCAAACGGCATCACAATAACCGATAGCACCAAGATTGTAATTGGTGATACAGACAACGTTATCGTTGGAGTTAAATAAGTTTTATCCCCCAGTGAACAACAGGAAAACCTGTTTTCAATAAAAAATAAAAGAAAGAGAGAAAACTCGAAATGAAGAAAATTAACAAGAAGGGCTTTACAATCGTAGAGCTTGTAATCGTAATTGCAGTTATCGCAATTCTCGCAGCAGTACTTATCCCCACATTCTCCGGTATCATCAAGAAGGCTAATCAGTCCGCAGTTCAGCAGACCGCTGCTGCTCTTTACAAGGAAGCTTATGCTCTTGACCTTTCTGACGGTACTCTTGACGGATATGAAGGAGCTAAAGATCCTGCAAATGAAGCAACAAATAAGATTACAACAGTTGAAGGTAAGGATGTAACTTACTCCGCTTCTCAGACCGGCGATACAATCACCATTAACTTCAGCTATACTGAAAAGGGCTACACAGCTACATTCAATGGTACTGCATGGACTGTTACAGGTGCTTAATAATCATAATCATCACAATAAAGCAAAAATAATTTAACAAACGCAGGCACTCTGCACTCCTTGCGGGTGCAAGAGTGCCTGCGGATTTTTTAAGAAGGAATGGGAAACATGTATAGAAAAAGAAGGAATAGTAAACTGCCAAAACGTCATAGTGCAAAGTCGGGCAAGAGTGGATTCACGCTTGTCGAGCTTTCTGTTGTCCTGGCGCTTTTGGCGATCCTCACAACTATGATAATTTCTTTTTCTGTACTGATGAACGGCTTTGCCGCTGAAAGCAGAGCTGAGTATGAGTTTTTAGAGGATCACGATATGCTCAAGGAGGCGGTCTGCACGTGGGCGGCGGAAAATGACGTTGCGGGCTGTATTTTCAAGGTGAACGGAGACGGAACGCTGACGGTTATCAATGACGGGGTGGAGAGTTGTGTGAGCTTTAAGGGCGGAATTCTCGGCCTTGGAGATGAGCAGAAGGCAGGGCTTGACGCTATAGACGGCGTGACGTTCTCTGCCTGCGACAAGCTTGTCAAGTGTGTGAGCTACCGCATCACAAAGGACGGAGAGCAAATAGAGAGCAGCTTTGTTTTTTCTCTCCGATGCGCCGTTATAGACACGGGGGAGGTAAGCCAAAATGATTAAGACAAAAGCCAGGGGCGGTTATTCTATCGTTGAGGTCGTCATTGCGCTTTCCTTTATAGTTGTGGTCACCATTACGGCACTTTCTATAGTGCTGTCCTCTATAGTCACTCGGAAAAACGCTATTGATACGTCCAAGGCGCAGGACTTTGCCGACAACGTGTGGGAGAGCTTCAAGGCGGCGGACACGAAGGAGGAATTTTTGTCCCTCGTTGCCTTTTCTGAGGGTGTTTCGCTGGGTGAGGGTGTGCCCGACGGCAGCGCAGGTACCGTATATACTTATTATTCACAGGAGCATGGTTTTACGGCGGATATTACGGTGCGGTATCCTCAGACCGCACGTCCCGAAATAGAGATCACCGTAACTGACAAGGGCGGTGACGAAATTATTTCGTTTTCCTATCGGAAGGGGGGCGGAATATGAAATTGAAACAAATTCTTAAGTGCAAGAGGGGAATGGCTCTTGAAAACGCTATTCTTTTTATGCTTATTGTCTTTTTGCTTTGCGCGCTGCTTGCAAACCTGACATTGCTCGGACATTATCAGGTCAAGATCGAAAATATGACCTTGTTGCATGACGTGGAGCTTGACCAAGTCGGAGAGGACTATCTTGCGTGCGTCAAGGCAGGGGTAGAATTTACACAGGACTATGAAAATTATGCCTATACGGTTAGCGGCAATGCGCTTACTGTCCGGCATAAAAATGATGAATCAGGATCGGCGGTGCTTTACGTGGAAGCGGAGCTTGTCGATGAGAGTCTGCACGTCAAGGTGTGGAGATATTCGCTTCCAACTCAGACAGAGTGATCTGTCATGTAAAAACGGAGAGCATAAAATGCAAAAACAAAACTATTTGACTACAATTGCAATCGATACCGAGCGTTCCGCATTTCATTTCTATTCAATGATCGGCAACGACAAGAGTACGATCGCGCATTATATAAAAAGCTATGCAAACGGTCAGTTGAACGACGATTTTTTCGCGAAATTCAAGGATGCCGTCAGGACCTTTGCCGAGAACACACCCTCTGAAACCGTGCGCAAGGTCACGGTTATCCTGCCCGATAACGCGGTCTTTACGGATACGGTGAGGATCCCTACCATGAAGGGCATAGGACAGACGAAAAATATGCTTGATATAACTCTCGGTGGGCTTTACCGAAATTATAAGGATCTGCGCATAGTATCACACGTCGCGGCGCAGAACAAGCAGTATTCTACCTTTGCGATCGCGGGGGTGCAGAAGAATATCATATCATCGATATACGCCGCTTGCTCTGAAAACAAGCTGCTTGTGGACACGCTGACTTATACGTCAAGCGCGTCGGTCGGCGGCGCGGTGCTGATCAATTCCAAGCTGAAAAATTCATCCTATTTATTCCTTGATATAAAGGACGTTTATTCTCGCTTTGTGTTCGTATCAAACGGCAAGACGGTCGGGTTTTACACCCTCCCATTCGGACTCGAATTTCTGAGAAGACCGAGAGTCACGCAGGAGGATATGTTATTTGACCATTCCTATGCCGAGTTGGCGGTGTTGAACGCGAGAGAAAGGGCAAAATCCAAAAGGCTCACGGTAATGGCTCTCAGCGGGGAGACATCCGATTCCGCTGCGAATATTGAAGGCGAGGAGCCCACGGAGACAGCACAGAAGCTTATCACTGACGTTGATGAGGCTCAGGACATAGAGACAGTAGCTGAGGAGGGCGCAGAGACGGAGACGGTGGAAACAGTAATTCCTCAGGTCAATCAAAAGATATTTACAAGAAAGTCCCCCCGCAAGCTGCCAAAATTCATGCAAAGGGAAATTCCCGAGACCGCGGATGGGATCGCTTACGAGAATTTCCGTGTGTTTGTCAAATGGGCTTTGACATTGTTAAACGGAAACGAAAGACTTACCGAGCTTGGAAAGCCTGAATTTGTATGTGTAAACCTGCCGAGCGACCTTGTGAGCGTGCTTGATATGGCAAATCAGGAGTCGGAGGAGAGCGGGATCAGCTTTATTCGTCTGACGGGTAGTGACGAGGATGCTGAGGTGCTTTCTAACCTTGAGCTGTACGGCGGCCTTTTCCCAAAACAGATTGCGTCGACGGCAAAATTCTGAGGACTGACTATGGATAAATTCTATTTGATATGTGCTTACGTGATATCGGGTATGCTTGGACTTTGTGTGGGCAGCTTTCTTAATGTTGTGATCTACCGCTTGCCCAATAAAATGAGTCTCTCAAAGCCAAATTCACACTGTCCGCACTGTAAATATGAGCTGAGATGGTACGATAATATACCTGTTCTTTCTTATTTGATGCTTGGCGGTAAATGCCGCAGCTGTAAAACGCATATTTCCTGTCGCTACACTGCGGTAGAGCTTGCAAACACTGTATTGTGGCTATTGTGTGTTTTGCTCTTCTGGGAGAGGAGTATTCCGCTTGCGTGCATCTATATGCTTGTGTCGTCTATCTTTATTTGTGTGTTCTTCATTGACCTTGAGCATCAAATAATATTTGATAGATTTCAGATCATGCTGCTTGTTCTCGGTGTGGCGAGCATCTTCTTTGACAAGGACTTTACATGGTATTCGCATATCATCGGAGGCATTTCGGGATTTGCAGTGTTTTATCTTATCTCGTGGGGCTTTGAGAGGCTATGCGGCAAGGAAGGACTTGGCGGCGGCGACATCAAGCTTTGCGGCGTTGTTGGTCTGTTGCTGGGCTGGGAACGCTTGCTGCTTGGTCTGTTGATGGCTACTGTCCCTGCGGCTATTATTATGATAATTATTTCAAAAAGTAAAAGGGAAGCCAATATGCGCTTTCCGTTTGCTCCGTTCCTTGTGGTCGGCTTCGGTATATCCATGTTTTTCGGAGCGCAGATCATAGGCTGGTATTTGTCCTTGCTCGGACTATAAAAGAAAGTTGGGTGAGATCTTGGAGAAGCTTGATCAGAATTTCGTTATGACACCCGAATCTATGGAATCCTTTGTGCAGTCTGAGATCGAAAAGGGATCATCGGACAATACGGTTCGACGATTAAAAGCGGCAGTGAAAATGCTGTATGAATTTCTCCCGGACGATAAACAGGTCGTAAAGGAGCAGCTTTTAGCGTGGCGTGACGATATGAACCAAAAGGGCTACGCCTATCAGACAGTGCAAAACTACGTTAAATGGATAAATATTTATCTTGATTACGCGGGATTGTCAGAAATACGTTTTAACAGAGGTAAGAGCAAGGATATATCCGGAGTCGAGTTCGGATATATTACGGCTATTGAGCCAACTGAGAAAAGAAACAGAGGTGACGTTGTCTGGCTTTGCCGATGCAGATGCGGTACAATGCTGGAGATCACCGCTACCCGTCTTATATCCAATAATACCCTGAGCTGCGGATGTATTCAAAAGGAGCAGATTAAAAGGGTTAACAAGTTTTTTGACGGGACCTCTCTTGAAAAGTCCTTGAAAAACCCAATAACCACCACGCGCAGTATGAGCGGGTACGTTGGAGTTACAAGGAAAAGAGACAAGTGGCAGGCATATATCACATACAAAAGAAAACGCATTTCGCTCGGTGTATTTGACAATCTTGAGGATGCTGTAAAGGCAAGGGCGGAGGGCAAGGAATCAGTCATGGACGATGCCGCCAAGCTCCTTGATATATACGAGGAGATACACAAGAATGATGATCAGCTACCCACTAAGGCAACTGAGCCGAAAAGAGATTTTCCGTATGAGCGGCGAGTTATCAACGACCTTCCGACAACTGCGGCAAGGCGCGCCGACAACACAAGCGGATATACAGGCATTTCATTTGCAAAAAACCGTTGGGAAACAAAAATTTGTTATAAGAAGATCAGATATACACTGGGCCGGTTTGAAACACTTGAGGAGGCCATTGAAGAAAGAAGCAACGCTGAAAAGCTGTTAAGGCAGGACCCTGATGCTTTCGTTGAGAAATATTCAAAAGAGCGCAGGCAGTATGCCATCTGAGGTGAAGTGAAAATATGAGCAGGGCATTACCAACCAAAGAAAACTTAATAGGCCGTCGCTTTGGAAAATTAGAGGTGATCGGGCGCGGAGAAAAGCGTGGATCCCGCGGTCTGCGTACTGTTCCGTTATGGGAGTGCAGATGTGAGTGCGGCGCAATAACGTATAAAGCAACCGACACGCTCACCAATCCCGAGCTTAGTATGTGTAACGATTGTGCCTGTAAATATGCGGCGCAAAAGATGCGTGAGAGGGCAGGGTACGTAGACGGCACTCAGATCAGTCGTATAAAAAGCAATAAGCTTATTTCCACAAACACAAGCGGCTGCCGTGGAGTTTATTATGATAAAAGCTCAGGCAGGTGGAGAGCAAGGCTGAAATTTAAGGGTAAGTTGATGAATTTCGGTTCTTATACGAATTATGACGATGCAGTGAAAGCCCGAAAGGCAGCCGAGCAGGAAATATACGGTGAATATTTGAATTAAGGAGGAGTTATGCCAACGTATAAATATGTGGCGATAAATTTGCAAAAGAAAAAATACAAGGGCATATTTATTGCCGAGGATGAAAAGGATCTTGCGGTACAGCTTACAAAACAAAATTTGTATCTGGTTTCCGCATCAGTATATAAGGGCGGTACTCCGTCGGCTTTCTTTACGCTCGGCACGGGAAAGGTGAAGCTTTCGGAGCTTACGACCTTTTGCAGACAGTTCTCGATTATGATCTCCACGGGCATTCCGTTGCTCGGGTGTATTGACAGCTTGAAGCAGCAGCCGTATTCGGCGTATTTCAGATCAATTTTGCAGGTTATCAGTGAAGACGTAAAGGGAGGCGCGATGCTTTCCGAGTCCCTTGATAAGCATAAAAAGGTGTTTCCCGATTTCTTCCGAAGCATGGTACACGTGGGGGAGGCGAGCGGAAAGCTTGACAGCGTGTTTGTTTCGCTTGCTGATTACTACGAATCAGACGCGGCGATCAAGCGCAAGGTGAAAAGTGCCTTGGCATATCCGTCGATGCTTGCGTTGATGACGGTCGCCATTGTTATCCTGATGCTGACCTTCGTGGTCCCGACGTTCAGAGAAACACTTTCTACGTTGGACGTCCAGCCCGAGGGAATTACGCTTGTGGTATATAACATATCTGATTTTATTTTGAACTGGTGGCATTTGATAGTTGTTTTTGTTATAGTTGCAGGTGGCGGCTTGTTCCTTTTCTCCAGAACGAATACGGGAAAGAGAACCTTTGACGTTTTTAAGGTGAAATGTCCATTGATCGGACGTGTTCAGATCAATCTGATAACAGCTCGCTTTGCGCGCGCGTTCAGCTTGCTTCTGGAGAGTGGAATGGATCTGGCAACGGCACTTGATACAATATCTATCATTTTGGGTAACAGTTACGTTGAGGACCGGTTTAACGAGGCAGCGGAGGATGTTCGTCAGGGCGTATCACTGACAAATGCCTTCCAAAAGCAAAACCTGTTTCCTCAAATGCTTTTGCAAATGGTCTCGGTTGGAGAGAAAACAGCGTCATTGGAGGACGTGTTGGGACGCTCCTGCGTATTTTTTGACGAGCAGGTGGAGTCCTCGCTATCCTCGCTTACATCTAAAATCCAGCCTGCTATGCTTGTTATTATGGGCGTGGTGATCGGAACGTTGTTTATCGCGGTTTATTCGCCAATGCTTTCTATTATGAACGGACTTGCTTGATTTTGGAGGTAGCAGATGAATATAAACAGAGAGCTTTTACAGTTCTACATCTATAAAAAAATAATCAGAAAAAAACAAGCGGATAAGATACTTGAGGATTGCGAGCGACTGGGAGTATCCGTAAGGGATTACATGCTCGCAAAGGAATATACTACCGAGACAAGAGAGTTGCCTGTCTTGGGTGAGTATTACTGTATGCCGTATGTCGAGATCGATATGCTTGATATAGACAAGTCATTGTTTGACTTGTTTACATTTGAATTTATGAAGCGGTATAAGATAATTCCCATATCGATGAGCAACGACGGAAAATTGCTCATCGCGACCGCAAAGCCGCTTGATTGCTCATCAATGTCAGCGATCAATTCCCAGATCATTTCTCCCGTGGATTACGTTCTCGTGCCGCCTGTACAGATCGACAGATATATTGACTCGATCGCGGCGGTTATATCAACGTCTGCCGCGCTTGATGATCTTAATACTGAGGGCGATGCCGTGCTGTTCTCGAACAAAAAGGGGCAGGATAGCGATGAGATAGTAGAAAACGACGTTGTTAACAACCCGTCAGTGCGCTTGGTGGACTCCATAATCAAGGAAGCCGTACCTTACCGTGCGAGTGATATTCACATCGAGCCCTTTGAAAAGGTTGTTAAGGTGCGTTACCGAATCGACGGTGATCTGCAGGAGAGAGCTGAGTTTCCCATAAATTCCTATTCCGCTATATGCGCCCGCATTAAGATAATGGCGGGACTTAACATAGCGGAGCGGAGAATCCCGCAGGACGGACGTATCAATATGATCGTCGGAGGAAAGGAATTTGATTTCCGTGTTTCCTCTCTTCCGACGGTATTTGGAGAAAAATTCGTTATTCGTGTGCTTGATAAGACCTCTTTCAGATTTACCAGAGAGGATCTCGGGTTTACTGAGCAGGAGAATATTCTTATCAACAAGATGCTCGCAAAGCCTCACGGAATAATCCTGCTTACCGGACCGACCGGATGCGGTAAGTCGACAACCTTGTATTCGTTCTTGAAGGAGGTCAACACCTCTTCTGTGAACATCGTTACCGTTGAGGATCCCGTTGAGTATATTATGTCAGGCGTCAATCAGACTCAGGTGAACACAAAGGCTAATATGACCTTTTCAGCGGCTCTGCGTTCCATTCTGCGACAGGACCCTGACGTTATAATGATAGGTGAGATGCGTGACGAGGAAACCGCGGAAATAGCCGTCAGAGCGGCAATTACGGGACATATTGTGTTCAGCACACTGCATACAAATGACGCGACGGGAGCGATTACCCGCTTGGAGGATATGGGTGTGGCAGATTACCTTGTTGCTGACGCATTGGTTGGTGTTATAGCCCAGAGACTTGTCAAGCGGTTGTGTCCCGAATGTAAGAAGAAGGGAAAGACAAACGCAAAGGAAATGCAGATATTGGGGATTAGCGAGCCAATCAGTGTTTACAGACCCCAGGGATGTCAATTCTGCAACGGCACGGGATATAAAGGAAGAATTGCTGTGCATGAAATAATGTATATGAACGAAAACATGCGCAACGCAGTTGTCCGCGAGAAAAACCTGGAGGTGCTTCGCGATCTCGCAAAGCAAAACGGAATGGTGACACTTTGGGCATCATGTAAGGATCTCGTTGAAAAAGGTATAACAAGTATTCAGGAGCTTATGACCCTGAATATTGAATAAAAAATAAAAAAGGAAGGTGCATGCTATGGAGAATCAGACAAAAAAGTTTGATTGGAACAAGAGAATCGGAAAGGGAGATAAGGGGACCTCTGATTATGTGAAGCCCGTTATCGGATGGAGTGCTTTTGGCGGCTCATTGGTATTGGCAGTTGCGATTGCTCTCATTGTTATTTTGCCTTTGGCATAATACGGAGAAGACGGTAAAAGCATAGATTTTTTGTAAAAACGAAACTCCCGACGAAAGCCATGCTGCTCTCGTCGGGAGTTTCGTGACACAAGGGTGCTGTCAGCGAAGCTGACTGAGGGATTGTTTTTCGATAGAATCTTGCTTTTTACAATCCCTCCGTCTCGCTTGCGCGAGCCACCTCCCTTTGCACAAGGGAGGCTATCATGCGGGTAATCGAGCACCAATTTCGCACATGTGTAATCGATTATTTTATCGTAGGGCGGCTGATTTGCAAGCAAATCGGTTTACTCCCGCCGTAAATAATCGATTATTGATTGCAAACGGCGGCAGCAAGCCACCGCCCTACAGGAAATCGAGCACCAATTTTGCTCTCGGTGATTTGATTATATTGTCGTAGGGGTCGACCTCCAAAGGCTCCCTTGTGCAAAGGGAGCTCCCGACGGAGTCGGGTGAGGGATTGTTTTTCGATAGAATCTTGCTTTTTACAATCCCTCCGTCTCGCTTGCGCGAGCCACCTCCCTTTACACAAGGGAGGCTTTTATGCGGGTAATCGAGCACCAATTTTGCACAGGGGTAATCGATTATATTGTCGTAGGGACCGACCTCCCGGGCGGTCCGTGAATGCAAAATGCAAAAATCGCCTTCCCCCGCAGGGGAGGCTTGTTTGTGTCAAGCGCTATTTAGATCGCATATAATGTATTGAATGCTTTTTGGGGGAGAGATATTGATGTCTATGAGTTTTTTCGCCGCGTCAAATTCCGCGGACGGATTCAAAAATTATTACAAAGGGTGCTTTGAGA
>JAZOAA010000100.1:0-20398 GCA_045595265.1 Eubacteriales bacterium | reverse complement strand
GCAGCAGCGTATATTTACGAAACGTACCTCTTTAATTCCGAAAAATCACTTTGCAAATCGCCTAAAATCGCTATTGCGGTGCTTATCGCAATCTCCTTAATGTTCGTTATCTTCACCTTCGCAACACCCGAGCTTGCAATTTTTAAGGATCCGTTAAGCTCGACTTACGGATTATAAAAGAAGAACCGCCATGAGAATTTTTCTCGGCGGTTCTTCTTGAGTTTTTGCGTCAAAGTATGTTGTAAAAATTATTTTTTAATATAATCGGGAACGATGGGCATACCACCCTTTGCCGAAGACTCAATTGCAGCAAGTCCTATGGCTACGGTCTTTGCACCCTCGTAAACGTCGCACTCGGGCTGCTTATCGTTAACGATACAGTCTACCATTTCCTCAATCTCAGCGGCAACATTGTGGTCCAGGGGCTCAACCCTGATTATTGTTTCGGGATACATATGCTCACCGTTGTCAGCGAGAACGTGGCGGTAAAGATGAATTTCACCCGAGTTTGAGTTGTGAACCACCGCAGTTCCTCTTGTTCCGAAAATGGATATGGGAAGCATATTGGGCTTCTTTCCGCCAATGGAACAGAATATCTTACCGACAATCCCGTTTGGAAGTTGCATAATTGCCATAGTCGTATCGTCTACGGGCCAATCGGTGAGAACCTTTTTTGCAGAAAAAGCACATACTTTTTCCGGATTACCAACCATCCAACGCATAAGCTCAATTGCGTGACAGCCGCCTCCAACTATACCGTAACGAGGCTTTACGGGATCCTTACGCCATAATGGCTCAAGGTACTGATAATCGTGGGCATACTCAGCCTCAAAGCTGAATATCTCACCAATCACACCGGAGTCCACGATTTCCTTAAGCTTTACCGAAACGCCATTTTTACGAGTGACCTGTCCTGTCATAAACTTTATTCCATTTCTCTCTACAGCCTCTGCCATGGCGCGACAGTCGTCCATAGACTGAGCAAGGGGCTTTTCGCAAAGAATGTGATAACCCGCATCTGCGGCAATTACCGCATGCTCTCTGTGAATCTGGTCAGGGGTCGCAAGACATACACAGTCAAATCCGCCATCTTCTATCATCTTATTAAAATCGGTGTAAAGTCTGGATACTCCAAATTCCTCGCCGCGCTTTTTAAGAAGCTCCTCGTTTGTGTCGCAAATTGCAGTAATCTCGGCAATGCCGGAATTCTTAATTATTCCTCTCATGTGAGAGCCGCCAAAGTTGCCGGCACCGACTACGGCAAATTTCACCTTTTTCTGTTCCATAATAAAAATCTCCTTTTTTGATTTTGCGATAAATGTAAGTATATTTGGGAAAAATTAACATAACCTTTTCCTACTTCTATAGTTTACTATGAAACAAAAAAATGTCAATGCACAAAATTGTTTTCTCCATCAGTTTTTTGCATCTATACTTTTGCGTTTGAAAAAGCAAAATTACATTTGAAATGGGTAGTTCTTTCTATAATTTGATGGAGTTACCCCGGTGTGATGTTTGAAAAATTTCGAAAAGTAATTGTAATCTTGTATGCCTACCTTGTCACATACCGCACTTATCGGCAAATTGGTAGAAGTGAGCAAATGCTTCGCCTCTTTTATTCTCACAGATGATATATAATCGCCTATCGGCATTCCGAAGCTATCGTGAGATATTCTGTACAATCGGTTTTTAGATAATCCCATATCGTCACACAACTTTTGAATTGTGATTTCTTCATTCAAGTGTTCTCTGACGTATTGCTCCACCATGCTTGCATAAGGATCGTGCTTTACATTTATGTATTCCGACAGCCAAAGATAGCGCGCTGACAATTTTAGGATGTTTGCCGCAGCTTTAATTTTTTCTTCATCATATATATCAAGCTCACCGTAATATTTCATAAGCAGATTGCAATCAATATTCAAATCTTTACTTACTTTTTTTATCTTAGGATATGCCTTTTCCTTGTTCGTTCCAACAGCTTGTCCAAACATCATATATCCTAAAATTTTGTCTTGGAATTTTATCGGTACAGCATTATCAACCAGTCCTGCGTGGCATACACGCGTCGCAGGCTGACCGGTTCTCGCACACTCACTAAAAACCTCTTTATCACTTAAAAAACATCTTCTGTTTCCCTCGGGATATTCTCTTATCTTCCTGCAAAAGCTACACATTTCTTTTGGTTGGTATCCCAACATATTCAAATTAGTATCCCACACGCTTACCGTTAGCCCTGTAAGACGGTAAAAATCATACAAAAGCTTATCCAGGCGTTCGATGTTAAAATTAATAACCATGGCAGCCTCCTTCCTTAAGGATTATATCACTGTCCTCGGCAAAAATCAATACTTTTTTCAGAACAATTCGGGAAGATATTACCTATTGCGAAGACAAAGTTCACTATTAAAGCTACTTTTTGCATGATATAATTTTTTCAAACAAATTTAATTTATGGAGGTCTTATGAGAAATACAGCGTTTGCACTTTTCTTTGGAAACCGAGGATTTTTCCCTGGTGAGGTTATCGCGGAGGCTAGAAAGAGGCTTGCTTCAGCTTGTGAAAATAACGGTTACGGCTACATTATGATGGACGAAGCGCTTACGCGTTACGGTGCTGTCGAGACCATCTCCGAGGGAAAGCTTTTTGCCAAGTTCCTCGAGGATAACAAGGGGAAATATGACGGAGTAATTCTTTCCTTGCCTAACTTCGGTGACGAAAACGGAGCTGCCGTCGCTTTGAAGGACGTGGACGTTCCTATTCTTGTTCACGCATTCCCCGATGAGCTTGATAAAATGGATTTTGCGCACAGACGCGACTCTATGTGCGGAAAAATGGCTATGTGTAACGTCCTTCGTCAGATGGATATAAAGTACACTCTTACCGAGAAATTCTGCACAGATCCTCTTTCTGAAAATTTTGCAAATGACCTTAAAAAATTTGCTGCTATATGCAGAGTATACAAAGGAATGCGCTCCTTCAATATAGGAGCTATCGGAGCAAGAACGACAGCCTTCAAAACCGTGCGCTACGATGAAATAGCCTTGCAGAGAAGGCGCATAAACATTGAAACCATCGACATGACTATGGTATTTGCCATGATGGATAAGGTTGATGAGAAAAAACTCTCTGCAAAGAAAGAGAAGTATTCTTCCTTGGCAAGCTTCGGTACATATCCTCCCGAAAAGCTTGAAAACATTTCAAGGCTCGGTGTTGTAATAGATGAGCTGATTGAGAGATACGATCTTCAAGCCGTGGCTATCCGTTGCTGGGATGAACTTCAAAAAACCTACGGTATAGCTCCTTGCCTTATTCTTGGAGAATTGAACGAGAGAGGAATTGCAGCATCCTGCGAGCTTGATATTTCCAATGCTATAATGATGCGCGCGATATATCTTGCGACAGACTATCCCGTTGTACTTCTTGACGTGAACAACAACTACGGAGACTGTGACAACAAGGTTATATTCTTCCATTGCGGTCCTGCTCCCGCCTCGTTTATGAAGGGAAAGGGCGAAATTAAAGAGCATCTTATGTTCAAGAAAACCTACGGAGACGGAAGCGGGGTAGGTATAAACAAGGGCGAATGCATCGCTTGTGATGTCACCGTCGGAAGCTTGAAAACCGAGAACGGAGAAATTTGCACCTTCGTTACCGAGGGCAGACTTACAGATGATACACTACCCGAAGAGTTCTTTGGATTCGGTACTGTGTTCGAGAAGGATAACGCGCAAAAAATGCTTGAGTATATGGCTTCAAACGGATACCGCCATCACGTTGCGCTTTCGAAGGGCAGCTTTGCATCCGTGATAACGGAAGCCTTCGATAAGTATCTTGGTTATAAAATAGACAGAATATAAAGGAGATAGAATCATGCTTGTATCATTAAAAGAGCTTATGAAGGATGCGTGCGAAAAGGGATATGCCGTCGGCGCGTTCAATACACCTAATCTTGAGTCGGTTATCGCAGTCATCAAGGCAGCAGAGGAAACCGGCAAGGGAGTTATTCTCAATTACGCAGAGGTTCATTTTCCTCTTATTTCCCTTGAGGATATTGGTCCTATAATGATCAAGTACGCAAAGGAAGCAAGCGTACCGGTTTGTGTTCACCTCGATCACGGAAACTCTCTTGAAACCTGTATGAAGGCTATCAGGCTGGGCTTTACGTCGGTTATGCTTGATGCTTCTGCCACCGATTACGAGGCGAACGTGAGAGATACCGCTCTTATCTGCAGACTTGCGCACAGCGTAGGTGTTACCGTAGAGGCAGAGCTCGGACATATCTTCGCTTCCGACAACGGTCTCGGTGCTATAAAGGAGCAGGAAACTCTTGATTCCTATGAAAGCGAGGACGACGTTTACACAGATCCCGATCTTGCGAAAGATTTTGTGGAGAGAACGGGTGTTGACGTGCTTGCCATCGCCTTTGGCACCGTACACGGCGTATATCAAAAGAAGCCGAAGCTTGACCTTGACAGAATCAAGCTTATAAAAGAGAAAATTGATGTTCCGTTCGTAATGCACGGCGGCTCGGGTCTTTCAAAGGAAGAATTCCAAACCGCAATAAGAAACGGAATACGCAAAATCAATTACTATACGTATATGACTCTCGCCGGAGGCAAGGCTGTGAAGGAAGCTCTCGACAAGGTAAATAACGGCGAAAACGTATTTTACCACGATATACCCCTTATCGCAACGGAGGCTATGAAGGAAAACGTTGCAAACGCTATTAAAATATTCAGCCTTGAGGTATAAGCTGTGGACAAGACCAAAAACGGAATCACCGTTGCCGGCTCGATTATCGCGGATATGTATTACGAAATAGATACATATCCAAAACAGGGCTTTTTGACTCAGGTTCGCACAACGAGCTTCAACGTCGGAGGTACGGGAAACCTGATTCTTGACCTTGCCAAGCTTGATTCCGACTTGAATATAAAGGTGTGCGCTATTGTTGGAGAAGATGAAAAAGGAACGGAGATTGTTAAGTCTTTGAGGCGTTTCTCCAACATAGATACGACCGGCATCACCGTGAAGGGCGAAAGCGCTGTTACGATGGTAATGAACGCCGACGACACAAAGCAGAGAACGTTCTTTTATATTCCCGGTGCTAATGATGTTTTTGACGAGTCTTATATCAACTGGGACAGCATAGATTCAAAAATCTTTCACCTCGAATATCTCCTTTTAATGAAAAAGGTTGATGAACAAGACGTAGAATTCGGCACACATGCCGCAAAGATATTATACAAGGCAAAGAAACGCGGAATGATAACGTCTGTTGACATGGTTTCCGAGCAGAGCGAGCGTGTTAAGAGCGTTGTTGTACCTGCATTGAAATACACTGATATATGTTGCATAAACGAGTCGGAAGCCGAGGCTATCACGGATATTTGTATGACCGAAAATGGTGGGTTGTCCGCAGAAAAAGCGCGGGAGGCAGTCCTCAAACTTCAAGCAATGGGTGTTTCTCGTTGGATTGTAATCCATGCTCCGAAAATGAGCTTTGGTTATGACTGTGTTAAAGACGAATTCGTATGCATTGAAAGCCTAAAGCTTCCATCAGGATTCATCAAAGGCTCTACCGGTGCCGGAGATGCATATTGCAGCGGTATTTTATACGGCTTCTATAAGGATATGTCTATCACCGAGGCGATGCTTTTAGCTCGCGGAACAGCAGCCTGCTCCCTCTCGGAAAATAACGGTACTGACGGTATGCGATCTTATCGTGATGTTTTGGAGCTTTCGGACAAATACAAGCTATAACCAAAAAACAAAAGGTGAACGCGAATGAAAATTATAGATTTACTGAAGTATCCTTTAGACATTCGAGATACATAAATACTATCCAAATGTAAAAAATTCACATGGCAAATATAATAACAAGAAAGAAGGTAAAGGCAAAAAACAATTTTGTGCATTGACTTATTTTTCGCTGCATATTAAACTATAAAAAAGATAAGACGAATTTTCACGGTATTATTTCACCTCTAGTATCTTTTTGTCCATCATATCGTAATCCAAAAAAGTTCATTTCAAACTTATGATTTGATAAATCTTCTGACACCGTGAAAATGCATTTCTAACATGAGAGGGTTAAAATGAAGGAAACCAAAGAATATGTATTAAATGATGATACCGTAAAGGTGATTGAAGAAAGCCGACGCGGTTTTGGACAGGATAATGCAAAAGAGCCTTGCAGTGTACGTTACTATCCCACCGACTCACGCTTTAGCGAGGCTGAAGTGCGTTATCAAGGGTGTCCCACTGTCGCCATAACCCGAGGCGGCAGAATATTCGTTGGTTGGTACGGCGGAGGGGTTAAAGAGCCGAGCCTTGAACATTTCAATATTGTTAAATACAGCGATGACGGTGGTAATAGCTTTTCTGCGCCTCTGCTGGTTATTGAGAGTGACAAAGAGCGAATGGTACACGCCCTTGACATTCAGCTGTGGACTGCGCCAAACGGTGCGCTCTGGCTGTTTTGGGTACAAAACAACGCCCTTCCTCTTACCGAGGATAAAGAATATATGATGACGGCAAACACCGTAGATAAGCTCCCGGTGGTCAAAGCTGACGGATACATTTTCCCCGACATGCGCCACACCTGTTGGTGCATCGTTTGTGACGATCCCGATGCCGAAAAACCTATTTTTTCAGAACCCAGACTTTTGGATATAGGATTTTTGAGATGCAAGCCGCTGGTGCTTAATAGCGGACGTTGGATATTCTTTAACTACGACCAACTGACTGATAGATACGGATATACGATATCCGACGACGAGGGTAAAAGCTTCACTCGCCATTACGGTTCGGCAAAGCTATGCACCTCTTACGACGAAAGCATGGCATACGAGCGGCTCGACGGCTCAGTGCGTATGTTTGCCAGAAACAGAATGAGAGAAATCGCCGAGACAATATCATGTGACCACGGCTTATCCTGGAGTGAGGCGCGCCTTACGGGAATAAAAAGTCCTGACACCAGATTTTTCATTTCGAGAACGCCGTCTGGTAGAGTTATTCTTATCAACAATGATATGAAAGAGCAACGGGAGCGAATGAGCATTTGGCTCTCTGATGACGACGGCGAAACCTGGAAATATAAAAAGTTGGTTGACGACCCGACTCATCACCTGACGTATCCCGATGCCGATTTTCACGACGGTAAGATATATCTCGTTTACGACAGGGGCAGAAGATTTGAAAACGAAATACACCTTCTCGTATTTACCGAGGACGATGTGATGAACGGTGAAACCGACATCTTGAAATCAATAATAATAAGCAAGCCGGAACAGCCGGGAATAGGTGATTTATAATTTCGGAAAAGTTGTCTGACAAACCTATTTTTAGACGAAAACGAGCAAAATGCGCACTTATGTTTACATAAATGCGCAAAAATCGGGAAATCCAACTTCCATTTTGAGGTAAAAATTATGAGTTTTAGAAAAGATTTTGCATGGGGTGTAGCAACCGCATCGCAGCAGATAGAGGGAGCATATCGCGAGGGCGGTAAGGGTCTTAGCATTTGGGACGTTTTCTCCCACGAGCCTGATAGAATCAGGGATCAAAAGAACTCCGACGTCGCTTGCGACCATTATCATCTCTTCAAAGAGGACGCAAAACTGATGCGTTCTCTCGGAATAAACTCATACCGTTTTTCAATAAGCTGGAGTAGAATTTTTCCCGATGGGGTTGGCAAGATATGCGAGGACGGCGTGCGCTTCTATTCCGAGCTTATTGATGAGCTTCTTGAAAACGGAATTGAGCCGTACGTTACACTTTTTCACTGGGACTATCCTTACGCTCTTTACAAAAAAGGCGGTTGGCTTAATGATGAGTCCGTCGAGTGGTTCGCACAGTATGCTAAAAAAATAGTCGAGCTTTATTCAGACAGGGTTACATACTTTATAACTATCAACGAGCCGCAATGCTTCATTGGTCAAGGCTACCTTGAGGCCGTTCATGCTCCCGGTGTGACACTGCCTTATAAGGATGTTTTTCAGATGGCGCACAACGTAATGAAGGCGCATGGTGCGGCGGTAATCGCAATGAGAGAGGCGGCAAAACGACCTATAAAGATAGGATATGCCCCTACTTGCAGCGCACATTATCCGTCTACCGACGCCCCCGAGGATGTTGAGGCAGCAAAGCAAGCACTCTTTTCGTGCCCGGAGCTATCTAAGTACGTAATGTGGAACGTTTCTTGGTGGAGCGATCCCGTTATGTTCGGAAGATATCCCGAGGATGGACTTAAGCTCTATAAGGACTACCTGCCTGAAATTACCGACGACGATCTTCGCCTTATGCATCAGCCGATAGACTTCTATGCACAAAATATCTATAACGGAAAAGAAATAAAGGCGGGCGAGAACGGAGAGCCTGTTGTCGTTGAGCGTCCTGCAGATGCTCCTGTCACAGCGCTCGGTTGGCCGATAACGCCAAAATGTCTTTATTGGGGACCGCGCTTCTTTACTGAACGCTATAAGCTGCCGTTCTATCTTTCAGAAAACGGAACCGCATCGAACGACGTGCTAACCCCAGATGGTAAGGTACATGACAATGACAGAATAAACTTCCTTTCATCCTATCTATCGGAGCTGGAGAGAGCGAGTGATGACGGAGCCGACGTAAGAGGCTACTTCCTTTGGACCTTGATGGATAACTTTGAATGGTCACACGGGTATATTCCGCGCTTTGGAATAGTCTATACCAATTACGATACTATGGAGCGAGTACCAAAAGACTCCGCCTTTTGGTACAGAGATTATATCAAGGAAAAGAGCAAAATATGATAGAAACGGGAGTATTCAAGCTTCGCGATCCATTCGTGGTAAACTGTGGTGACTGTTATTACCTTTACGGTACAGATGTGTCTATGGGTGGCTGGGATGAAACCTCTTGGGCATGCTATAAATCTGAGGGGAAAAGCCTTGTGGGAAAATGGGAAAAAACAAAGAATATTGTGTATATTCGCCCCAAAAACGCCGAAAAACAGTTCTGGGCGCCCGAGGTACATAAATACGGCGATTGTTACTACATGTTCGCTTCGTACTACTCTTCTTTGACAAAGCGCAGAGGATGCTCAATTTTGAAATCACACTCTCCCGAAGGGCCTTTTGTCGAAATAACAGGCGGACATATAACGCCGAGCAGCTGGGATGCAATTGACGGTACTTTTTGGGTTGACGATTATGAGCAGCCGTGGATGATTTTCGTTCACGAATGGACCTGCACTGATGACGGCATAGGAAGAATGGCTGCGGCAAAGCTCTCGCCAGATCTTACCTATTTTATATCTGAGCCGATAGAGCTGTTCAGAGCAGACGACGCTCCGTGGGCAAACGTGCAAGTGACGGACGGTTGTTTTCTTCATAAAACGAGTGAAGGACGACTCATCATGCTATGGTCAAATTCCTATAATGATGAATATCGAGTCGGTATAGCATACAGTAAAGACGGCAGAGTGGACGGCGAGTGGGCACAAGCCGAAAAGCCTCTGTTTACAAAAGAGATAGGTGGCAAACGCGACGGCGGTCACGGCATGCTTTTCAAGGCAGATGACGGAAGGCTCTATCTCTCTATACATTCTCCAAATAATCTTTCGGACGGACTTTCTGAAGAAGCGGTATTTTTGCCCATTAGAGAGAAAAACGGGCTTCTTGTATGCGACCCACAAGATTAAGGATGTTTCAAAAATAACAAATCAATTAAAATACAAAATATAAAGCAAAAACACTTAAAGTTATTCATAAGGAGACAAGAAAATGGCAAAGAAAAAATACGTTGTTGTAGGCTGCGGTTGCAGGGGTTACTCAATGTTTACCGAAAGACTGGTTGACAAGTATTCGGACACCGTAGAAATTACAGGTGTTTATGACCCCAACTACGTAAGAGCGGGCATCCATAAGGAAAAGGCGGGAGAAGGCTGTACCCTCTACAACGATTTCGAAACTATGGTAAAGTGCGAAAATCCGGATGCGGTTATCGTTACGTCTACCGATAACACTCATCACGATTACGTAGTACGCGCTCTTGATATGGGATACGATGCTATCTCTGAAAAGCCGCTTACAAACACCTACGAAAGATGCAAGGCGATAAGAGATGCGGAAAAGAGATCGGGACATAAGGTAACCGTTACGTTCAACTGCCGCTTCATGCCCTTCTTTGCTACCCTTAAGGAGCTTCTTCTTGAAGAAAAAGTCGGAAAGGTACTTGCAATCAACTACGAGTACTGCCTTTCCCGCTGGCACGGCGGTGACTATATGAAGCGCTGGCACAGACTTTTTGAAAATTCCGAGGGACTTCTTCTCCACAAGAGCACACACCATTTTGATATAATCAACTGGCTGCTTATGGACGAGCCGAAAAAGGTCACAGCTCTTGCAAACAGAGTTTATTACAACGACACATCAAAGTGCCTTGGCGAAAGATGCAGAGATTGCCCCGCACAGGATAAATGTGAATCCGCTGTTAGCCAGTGGGGACACTGGGACAAGCCCTTCTACTTTGACGCGGAGCACGTTGACGGATATATCCGCGACCGTTGCGCATTTAAGGAAGGTCACGACATTTATGACAATATGTCGGTATCTGTAATGTACAACAAAGGTACGCTTCTTACATACACTCTCAATCTGTTTTCCGAGCATGAGGGTTACAGAATGGTAATCACGGGCGAAAAAGGCGTTATTATCGCTAACCATTGGGACTGGGGCGCAGGCGAGACAAGCCTTGAATTTCTAGGATATAACGGCTCTCACGAGAACATTCCCTTCGTTTACGGCGAGGGCGCTCACGGCGGCGGTGACGAAATGCTCATTAAAATGATATTCGGCGACGGTGTTCAAGATCCTCTCGGACAGCAGGCTGACTCATATGCTGGTATGGTCTCCGCTATGATAGGTATTGGTGCGAACGAAAGTATAAAGACCGGAAAAACCGTTGATCTTAAAGATTACCTTGACAGTCTTAAGTAATAAATCAATATAATCATCTAATATTACGGCAAAACTCACATAAACTATTGTAAAACATTCCAAAATAATGTATAATATATACATCTGTATGCTTTCACTCCTTAATAAATAAAGCAACGTTTAGGAGAAACACCATGTATACCAACTATTCCTATATAGGTGAAATCGACGAGGATATTGTCGATAATACGAAGCCGTTGCTCATAACTGCTGCGGGATATAATAAGCTTATCAAGAGCCCTGTGATAGCCACGGAAAGACCGAACGGCCGAGGTGATTTTCAGCTCTTATACATCTCTTCCGGAAGGGCACACTTCTTTTTTGGCGAGGAAGAGCGCGTTATATCCCACGGTAATATCGTTCTGTTTCGACCCGGTGAGAAACAAATGTACTACTTTTATCTCGAGGATTCAACAGAAACGTTTTGGGTACACTTCACCGGATATGAGGCGGCAAAGCTGCTCGACAACTCGGGACTGGATCAAAATGTCTTTTTCATTGGAGATTCTCCTGATTTTCCGACGCGATGTAACCGTATTGTACGCGAGATTCAAGCACAGCGCATAGACTATCAGGAAATATCATCGCTTTTATTCCGCGAGTTAGTTCTTATCATAGGTCGCTACTTGAAAGAAGAAGGAAGCGTAAACTCCGATACTCTTAATGAGGTTGAACGAGCTATCAGCTATTTCAACGAGAATTATACGGAAGAGATAAATATAAAGGAATACGCAACCGCAAGACACATGAGCGCCTCGTGGTTTATAAGGAATTTCAAGACTATCACAAAGCTGTCTCCCCTGCAATATATTATTAATTTGCGAATAACAAATGCCAAAGCGCTGCTTATTAACACTGACCATCCGATATCAAAAATAGCCTCCGTGGTTGGCTTTGAAAATGCACTTTATTTCAGCCGTATTTTCCGAAAGCACACCGGAATGTCACCGATAGAATTCAAGAAAAAGTTTAATTAAATCAAGCCGAAGCCTTTTATGCACAGTATTAGTGTGTAAAAATTGCTTCGGCTTTTTATTTCGTTTTTTTGCAACATTTATCCAAATTAACCTAGGTGCAGAAGTTCATTTTTGTGCATATCTTGTTAAATTATGTTTATTGAAATAAATTTTAGGATGTAATATAATAAAATAAAAAAGTGTTTTTTCTTATTATTTTTAATGAAGAAAAAACAGCGAAAAATAAAAAACACATAAAGAAAGGATAGTTACATGAAAAGAAATTTACTCGTAATCTTCATTCTAACTTTAACCATGATTCTGTTGCTCGTTTCTTGTACGGGAAGCGGCGGTAAGGATGAATCCTCCACAGATTACGTAAACGACCTTGTGACCTTCGATGTTGGCGAAACTGTCAATATAGTTATTTCCAAAGAACAGTTTGACGTAGCAGAGGAACTCAAAAACAAGCTTTACTCCGCTCTCGGAACTGTGCCAAAGCTGGTTTCAAAAGCATCAAGCGAGGGTACAAACGAGCTTTTTGTCGGAAAATGCGACTCGCCGCTTTCTGACAAAGCATACGCTATCCTGCAAAGATACAACCGCGCCACCGATTATACCATAAGGGTTGTGGTATATTCGGACGGAAAATCCGTGGCTGTTGCTTATGACGATGCTGAAAGCTCGGTTGATTACCTTGACCTTATAACAAAATCTTCCCTGCAATTCTTTATGGACGATTTTGTAAAAGCGAATAAGGCTATTAATTTCAAATCCGGATTTTCAAGAATTTACGTATTTGACATTCTTGAGGAGCAGGAAAAAATAGATGCAGAAAAGCAAAACGCTGCCTGGAATTCTATTTTAGAAAAATCAAATGAGGAAACGGTTTACGCCCTCAAAGCTATGTATGCTATCTTCACTCCCAGAATGCTTGAGTGGCTTGCCGACCTTTACGACCCCGAAACAGGTGGATTCTATTATTCAAACTCAGGAAGAAACCACGAGGGATATCTTCCCGACATAGAATCAACCGCCCAGGCTATCGACATTCTGCGTTTGAGTGGAGCGCTTGACGATTACGGAGGCAATCCTGCCAAGGCTCTTCCAGAGTGGTTCAAGGAAAAACTTATCGCCTTTACAAAAGGACTTCAGGATCCCGGTGGATATTTCTATCATCCTCAGTGGACGAGGGCTATGGTGGATTCGAGAATTTCCAGACGAAGCCGCGACCTTACAAAAGCACTTTCGCTTCTCGAATCTCTCGGCGCGAAGCCTACATATGACGTCCTTGGCGTAAAGGGTGACGGAATTCTTGCCGACGGAACGTCTATCGGATTCAATAAGCCCATGAACTTCAGCGGATTAACCCAGCCCTTGAAACAGTCAAGCAAGGTAAGCGCTGTTTCTAAAGTGATTGCAGTATCGGGAGCATCTGTTCCTCCAAATATCGCATCAAAGGGGGCATTTGTATCTTACCTTGGCGGTCTTGATATCAAAAACGATTCATATACAATAGGAAACGATATAGCTTCTCAGGCATCGGAAATAAAAGCGCGCGACGAATATCTTGCATCAATAGGTGCGGATTACCGTCTTAAAGATATTTTGCAGCAGTGGCTTTTCGACAACTGCTACGAAACGACAGGACACTGGAGTCCTAACGCTAATTACGACGGACTTAACGGATTTATGAAAATATCCGCAGCCTGCTCCGCTCTCGAAATTCCGCTCAAATATCCCGAGGCGGCTGCCCGCTCGGCTATTGATGCTATTACCACAGATGAGTATAACCTAACCGTATGTTACGCATATAACACGTGGTTCTCCATAAATAACATCATCAACATACTTAACAAGTGTCACCCAGAAGCTGAGGCGAAGGAAATAATCGCTTCTATAAAATCCGAGCTGAAGGAAAAAGCTCCCGAGCTTATCAGAGCGACACTTGAAAAACAGTCGATATTCTTCCGCAACGACGGCTCGTTCTCTTATAACGAGAACTCTACATCTTCAACAAGCCAGGGTATGCCCGTAGCGGTTCCCGGTGCGCTCGAGGGCGATATAAACGCTACGCTTATCTGTTTGGCAGACACCTGCTATCAGATGTTCTCGGCTCTCGGATACGATATGCCCCCTATTTTCGGCAAAGCCGATTTCACAAGATTTATCGACAGAATTGAAGATCTCGGATATATTGTAAAAGACCAAGAAGAGGTAGTTGTTGTAGATGCTATTTTTGACGATGAAAGCATTGGATCTACTACCGAATCTCTCATTATATCCAACTCAACAGATTCTACCTTCACAGTAATTAAGGACCCCCGCCCCGGAGCATCAAGCACAGGCAAGGTTCTTGAATTCAATGCCGTAGAGGGCGGTGGCAAGCGAGTAAGACTTCCCATGGAGCTTTCCGCAAATCCTCTTTCACGCTGCTACGTATTTGAGGGCGAATTTAACTTTGAAAGTGCGCCTACCGGTATGTTTGCAACCCTCCAGGTAGGTCCTAACTGCCATCTTATCAGCTTTGCTATGTATGACGAGGTGGTATATCTTTACGAGCAGACCTCCGACGGAGCAAATTCAAAAATCGTTGATCTTAAGACCGGTATTCCTCTCGGAGAGTGGTTTAAGATCAAGGTTGAATTCTTCTATGCGGCGGCATCTGACGTAAGAATCAAGGTCTACATAAATAATAAGCTTATCAGCGTAAGCGATAATTTCTATGACCGCGACGGTGAAAGACTTGACGGCGGAAATCCGTCTCCCGATTCGAGATATGAAGGCGTTGACTTCTTCGTTTATTCCTACTACGGAGCGCAAATTCTCCTTGACAACTGGTCCTGCTACAAGAAGGCGGAGCAGTACGTTCCAGTTCTCGACCCGAACGATCAGCCTAAATTCAATATAGACGGTCCAGACCGTGACGAGATAGTTTACGACTTTGAAGGCGACATTCCCGGTTCTCTTCCCGGTTCGGTAAATGCTCAAGGCTCGGCAGAGGTTGCAAGCAGCACAGCAGGTCAAAAGCTGTCGGTTGGCGGCTCGGCTATTCTCTCACTTCCCGTAAATATAAGAACTGCCGGCGCGAATACAACCTCGGTGGAGTTTGACCTTGACGTAGGCACCTTGACCGAAGGAAAAATATTTGATATTTCCTTTGCGGAAGACGCTGTCAAACCGCACGACATAATTAAATACAATCTTGAAATCGTAGACGTCGACGGCGAAAAATACGTTTATATCTACGCAGCACCCACAGGCGTAAGCGATCTGAAGATAGACGGCATCACGATTCCTGTCAACGGAAGCCATAAGCTTCGTATCGAATACTATGACGGCAGAAGGGTCGCGCTCTTCTATCTTGATTCAGATTTAGTTGCAAGCTGCGACGTTCTTTGCCAGGATGCAAAGAGATACACCGTCGGAAAAGTTCTCATGAATTTCACAAATAACGCTTCCCTCTCGCTTGACAACATTGTTTGTGAAAAAACTAAAAAGGACTTTGACACAGCGACAAAGCCCGGTATAGACTCTGTAATTCACGACTTTGAAAACGGAATAGGGGTGGATTATTCCGGAAACGTATCGCTCGGCGGTAATTCGAGTAAATACATAAGTCTTGGAAATACGGCTTCTGTAATCTTCCCTGTAAATGCGCGAAGCGTTATAACCAATCTTATAATCTTCAGTGCGGATATGTCAATAAGCTCTCGAAGCGAGGCAGGATATCTTCTTTCCTTCGTTGACAAGAATGGCGACACCGTAATAGCATTTGAAATAAGAATCAAAAATCAAAAAGCTTCTATTCACGAAGTTACCGCAGCAGGTACGTATTCCGATCCTCTTTGCTACATTGCAAAAGATAAGGTTTCCTCAATTTCCATTATGTTCTATCCGCAGCGCGATACCGCTTACATAATTTCGGGCGGTCAGGCAATTGCAAGCACAAGTCTTTCTTACAGTGAAGAAAACAAGCTTCTCTTACCCACTCAGCTCAAGATAGAAGCAATAGACGGAAACGGTGCGTTGACTCTTGATAACGTAAAGGCCGAAACCACGAGTGACACCTTCTCTCCGAGAGACGTTTTAGATTCTGAAAATTCAGAGGATAAGTGCGATGTGATTACCTACGAAGGCTCATCAAACGCAAATGTTCCGAACTTCGTTACTATGAACCTTCTTTCCTCCGGTGCATCCTCCGCGGTACGCGAAATATTCAAGAACGAAGCGTATACGAAAGCTCTGGTATTCAGCACTCGACCCGGAAGACAGGATTCGTTGAACTTTAGACTTAATAAAACGGCGGCAAACTACAACGCAACCGTATTTGAAACAGAATTCAAATTTACATTTAAGCCTAACAAGATTTCTAGCTTCCAGATATTCCTTGAAAACAGCGATGACGTTGCTTATATAATCAACCTAAGCAAAGACGGAAACAATATAACCTTCTCCGACCTGTCATCTCTTGGCGAGGTAAGACACAGAGGCTCTAACAAGACGATTGAAGGCGCTGAAGAGTGGCATAAGATTCGTATTGAGTACTACAACGGAACAAGAGATACTGTAAGAATCAAGACGTATATTGACGATGTGCTTGTCAAAGTCAGCAACATCTTCGGTGGAAGTGAAATCGAAAGGAAACAGCCCGCTTCACTCATAACCCAGGCACGCTTTATGTCCTACGGTGACACTTATGCAGACCTTTGGGTAGACAACACTTCGCTTGTGCAGACGAATATCACGTGCAAGAACGATCCTCTGACCGACTCCTTTGCTCCCATTGAGCCTGATCCCGGAAACCCCGGAGGCGGAGATACGGACGAACCCGATGATCCTATCATCCCAGAGGATAACACGATCACATTTGAGGACGATACCGTGGGTGAGCGTCCCGCAAAGGTTACTTCTAGCAAAAACGATTCTTACTCCTACATTTCGGTAATTGCAGATCCAAGAAATGCAGCAGAAAAGGTGCTGAAATTCTACAAGGCAAATACCACGCCTGATGATTCTACCTACGTAAAGAGCGCGCCTGTTGTAACAATTCCTAGAACAACCGCGACAAGCGAGCATAACGTAACTGTATTTGAAGCAGACTTCTATATCGAGTATATCCCGGGACGCCTCGACACCACCTATCAGTTCTACCTTGGGGCAAGGGCAAATCCCGCATACTCATTCAGAATTAACGTCACAAAAGAGCATTTTAACTTCATAGACAGCTCAAATGACGCATCGGGCATTTCAAGTCCTGCTATTTCAACTGCCTCTATGCCTGACACATGGTTTAATCTGAGAATCGAGTTCTTTGAGGGAGATCAGAATACGGCGAAGATCATGGTCTATATGGATAATGCGTTGATTTACGTTTCACGTAACTTCTACGGTCCTAAGAGCACTGATGCAGACGGAGCTAAGTACATCGTAAACAACGATATCTCCGAATTCTGTATTACCACGTGGAGTAGTACAGAGGGTATTATGCTTATAGACAACGTTTCTCTTAAGGAAACAACCTTAAACTATCCCACAAATCCCCAGGGTGCTCCCTCTGGCAAGGTTTATCCCAAGACGGAAACCGAGGACTTTGACGTAAAGGTCCTCCCCGTCAAGGGCGGTGCAAACGGTATCATCACACTTAACACCGATATTTCTGCAGATAAGCCCACAATAACCGTTCTTGACAGAGTCGTAGCAAAATACGACCTCAGGGCAGATATTGCCGTAGTCGTTGACAACCTTATGGAAAATGCGGGAGTCGGCACGAACACCGAGGAAAAGACCCCGAATGCAGAGATCGTTGATTTCTTGAATTCAAAACTTCAAAGCGGCCGTCTGAAAATCATGAACCACGGCTTGACTCACGTATTCTGGGCAGACACCGAAACCGGTGAAAACATCGATTGGGACTTCCTCTACCGCGAGTTTGTCGGCTCGAGAGATATGCTTCTTTCGCTCTTCCCGAATCAGCGAGTGCTTACCGCAGTTCTTCCCGGCTACGCATGGCTTGTTGACAAGTTCGGCGAGCAGATCTACGATGAGGTTTACGAAATACTCAGAGAAGAGTATATAGCCGACAGATATTACGGCGGAACTGCCGCAAACATCTACGACTGGGCTTGGGAAAAGACTCCTGCACACCAAATTCTACCCGACAACGATGCGCAGACCTATGCTGTAATCGACAGTGTGGCAAGGGGTGAGGGCAGATTTGCAAATCTCTTCCTATACCATCTTGACAGTGATGCAAACTTCGATAACGGAACAACCAACGGCGGAACTGAAACATACTTCTACCAGCGTGAATCGAGACTTGATGCTATCTGCAAGAGAATAGCGTCTTACGTTGAGACAGGTGCGGTATGGCAAACAAACTACGAGGATGCTATGCTTTATCTTCGCGAGGCGGAAAATGCAACCGTTTCGATTAACAGAGGTGAAAACATCACCATCGTTCTCGAGGACGGTCTTGATGACACTATCTACAACTATCCTCTTAGCGTAAGAGTTCAGCTCGACGACAGCTACGAGGCAGTAAAGGTTACTCAAAACGGTAACGTAAGCTACGCTATCGTTAAGTCGCAGGGCGACATCTGCTTTGCAGATCTTGACATAGTTCCCGATAGCTCAAATGCAGTGGTAGAAAGGGTAGCTCTTGAGGACGTTCCCGAAGAGTTCCTTCCCACCACCCCAGAAACAGACAACGATGACTCTATTGACTTCGGCGGAAGCAACAAGGACGATTCGGCTTGGTCTTAACCCACCCCCTTTCCCTTATCAGCGAGGCGAAAAAATGATTAAAAACACAGACACAATATGGAAAAAGCTTGAAGACGAGGTTGCCTCAAAAGGCGCAGACGGGGCAGCCTTCGTCAAAGAGCTTAAAGAACTTTACTCTATATTCGACCCGAAGTTTGCCACGTGGCTCGGCTCTCTTTACGACAAGGATATCGGCGGATTTTACTTCTCGGTCTCCGGAAGAGATAACGCCGGTTTCCTACCGGATATAGAAAGCACCTATCAGGCAGTAAACACTCTTCTCTCCGTAGGATTTATTGAGAAAGCAGAAGAGTTACCGTCAGATATGCGCGAAAAAATTATAAGCTTTGTATGCTCTCTGCAAAGTTCCGAGGACGGATATATTTATCATCCGCAATGGAATTATAACGATCCCGAATGGCGACACAAGGATTCAAGGCTCGGCAGAGATATGATGTGGGCGGTGGCAATGGAAAGGGAACTTGGCTTTAAGCTCCCCTACCCCACAGCAAACGACCGTCTTTCAAACGATGCCAAGGACAAAAAGACTGTTCTGCCGGAGCATTTGCTTTCAAAGGAGGCATTTCTCTCATATCTTAACTCTATGGATTGGGAAAAGGATGCATACTTTGCAGGAAATATGATGGCAGCACAAGCGGCACAAGTTCTTGCCGCAGGACTTGCGGACACAGCCGCAGAATTCCTGGGCGAAATACAAAACAAAGCAACAGGCCTTTGGGGAATTTATTCAAGCTATGATGCGGTAAATGCGCTCCTAAAAATAGCGGCATTTTATAGCGCTATCAAAAAACCTCTGCCAAACGCCTTTCTTGCCGCAAGAGAGACTATGAAAATAGTATCTTCGGAAATAGACAGAGAGAGAGCAACGTGCTGCTGGCAATATAACGTGTGGTTTGCCCTGCAATATCTTATTGGCAATCTTCGTAAATACGGAGGAGCTGATGGCGAAAAGGAGGCTGACGAGATTGTCAGAGAGCTGCTGTGCCAAGCGCCTGAGGCTATTCGCTCGACCAAGGAAAAGTTACTTATGTTGAAGCACTCCGACGGCTCATTCTGCTATATGGCAGGTCCTTCCGGAGGAAGATCCCAGGGCGCGCCCGTTGGACTTTATGGAGTTATCGAAGGAACTGTAAACTCGACAGTTATCTGCATTCACAGAACCGTAGAGGCAATGATGGCGGTGTTTGACCTTCCGATGCCACCGATTTACGACAAAGATGACTACAAAAATTTCTTAAATGCCATAAATCTTGAAAGAAAGGAGAATTAATAAAATGTTAAATTGTTCAGATCAGGAAAAAAACGATTATATCTCTCCGGAAATTGAAATTATCGGCTTTTTTACTGATGTAATTACAACCTCGGGGCCGCAGGTCAGCGACGGTGACGGTGACGGCACCGACCTTGATAATACCGGTTGGACTTAAGAATCTTCTTCTAAAAGACTTTTGCAGAATAGACAATACGATTAAATTTCCAATGAATACCTGAAATAAAAAATATTTTAATAAAACTAAAAATAAATTTATTTACAGAAAGGTAAAAAACAATGAAAAACTCAAAATTTTCTAAAATCGGCCTTTGCGCAGTAGCTTTGGCGCTGCTCCTTGCGGCATTCGTAGGAATTTCCGTACACGCGGAAAACACTCCCGAAGCACCCCAAATCGTCAGCAA
>JAZOAA010000099.1:0-2380 GCA_045595265.1 Eubacteriales bacterium | reverse complement strand
TCGGCTGTAACGACCTCACCTGCTTCATACTCAAGTCCTACAAGATACATTGCTTCTGCATCGCCGCCTTCAGCTTTTGCAAGTAAATTCTTAAATTCCTTCTTATCCATGATTTTTCTCCTTTTACGATTAAAAAAATTTTGTGAGTTTCAGTACGTATTGGTGACCTGCGTCCATAGACATGGGGCGATAGTAGGCGGATTTACCTTTTTCTACGGTAATTTCCTTTATGACCGTTCCGTCACGACGGATAACCGAAATCTGTGCCTTATCCTTTTCCACCTTGTCAATTCTGAACTGCACATAGTTAATTTCACGCGACTCGCCTTCGGCAAGAGGGATTTTGTGAGAGCCCTTTCTTTTTGTCCTGTGCCCGACCGCCCAGAAATAATCAATGATTTTTAATTTCATAGTTTAGTCTCCTATAATCCTCATAGGTAATCATTCATCGGGTTCCTGTAAGGGATATTGTGGAAATAATCACTCGTTTTCATCCCAGTATTTTTTGTATATCTCCTGCTGTCGCTCGTCTTGTTCACGTCTTTGCTTTTCTTCACGTTCTCTGCGTTCTATGTCGCTTTGCTTGGGCGCGGGAGTTGAAATTCCGCCAGAGCTGCTACCTCCCAAAAAGCCGAGCAGCTTACCCAAAAAGCTATTGTTAAACCTATCGATTGCCTCGTTACGCCTCTTCCACTTCTCGTTATTAGCTCTGAGCTGTCTTTCAAGCTCGGTTTCGGGCTCGTCATCTCCCGCGTTGTAGCTTGTATTGGTGCTCGTGTTGCTTGAATCTTCGGCAGATGACGCAGAGGACGATCGGCTTTCGGAAGCGGCTTTCGCTCTTTGTCTGCGCACTTTATCGTAATAATCCTCAAACTGCGCTTTGGTATATATCTCCTCGTCTTCTAAATCCGAGAGGTAATATCTGTCTATCAGCTTTCCGTAATGATACACGTCAAAGGAATACAGCTCAAGGTTTTCCCAATCTCCTGTATTTTTGTTGCGTTCAAAAATCCCGTGTCTTTTACCGTCACGCCATTCGCCAACGTGCTCATAGGTGCATTCACCCAACGGATTATCATATTCGTACGACTTGCCGTAGCCGTTTGGCACACGACCCGAGCCGGTTATGTCGTATGGACCGTAATAATTTTCGGCGTCCGCCTCGGCATCAACGAGCATTCCGATTTCCGTGTCCTTTTTTACCGTCTTTTCGAGAACGGGCTCTTGCTTTACGCTTGATTCTTGGGCGTTGGTGGCAGATAATGAAGTGGCCTTTGGCTTTTTCTCAAGTTCAAGAACCTTTTCGCCGATTTTCTTTTGGAAAACCTCTATAAATTCAGAGTGGCAATGCAATTTAGCGATTTCAAGATACTCATCAATATCCTCTAAATCATCATGATATAATTTGTCAAACACGTGCAATAACGCCGCCTTGGATCTTTCCTCTTCATCTTCTTTTTGTACCGCTAAAACAAGAGCGTAAAAGGGATTTTCTTTTTTAAATATGAACCTTATGTATTTGATATCGTCTTCGCCTTTTAAATAATCCACGAAATGACGCATCAGATTATCATAAAGGCGATTGATTTTTGCGTTTAAATTTTTAAACTGTATTGTGCCTTCCAAAATAAAGTATGATTCAAAGATGATTATATCCTGAGCTCTGAAGCCTTTAGGTCTATTAAGAAGGTTTTCAGTTTGCTTCTCAATAAATTTTCCCATTTTGCTCTCTTCATTATATTTACAATCGCTAATCACTCGATCAAGCTTATCAGCAAATTCTTCTGCCGTTTTATAATTTCCAGTAAATAATCCCATACATGCCTCCGTTGTTATTCTATAATTGCCTCGTCGAGCGTCAGATCGTCAAAGAACGGCGCTCTAAAATCCTTTTTGCAATCGTTGCAGTAAACGATATCGGGAGCGATATCGATCATAACGTCATTGCCGTATTTCTTTACAGTACCGCTGCCGTCCATACGGGTTAGGTTTTCACTACCGCAGTATGGGCATTTTAATTTTTCAGCCATAATAAACCTCCATTAAGAGTATATCTGCATAATTCTTACGTCGGAGAAGTCCTTTGCCCACAGCTTTTCCTTGTCAATATAGAAGCACAGGAAGCCCTCGTCGGTGAAGTTGATGCAAATATCGTCGGTTTCAAGCGAGTCAAGCTGGAATAGCATCTGCCAGCCGTCAATGCACTCATAAAAGAACCCGTTGTCCATAGAGGGTTCACCGAGAAGCAGGTGGGTTTCTCCTTCATCGTCCAAAAATCCTGCTTCTACACACTCGAATTCCACCTGCATTTCTCTGAAGGAAAGATCCTCTCCATCCTCGTCAACAAAGCGCATAGACTCAAGGTTTTCATCGCTCTCGT
>JAZOAA010000098.1:0-15293 GCA_045595265.1 Eubacteriales bacterium | reverse complement strand
CGCTTGGCCTCCGACTTGGCAAGGGAGCTTTCTCTTGATGACATCTCTGCTACAACCGAAAAATGTAAGCCCGAAGTTGAGGTGTTCTTACACGGTGCCTTGTGCGTGTGCCATTCCGGGCAGTGCCTCTTTTCTTCACTGGTGGGCGGAAGAAGCGGAAACCGCGGAGAGTGCGCCCAGCCGTGCAGGCTTCCTTATAATAACGGAAAATATCCCCTATCGCTTAAGGACCTTGCCCTTGCCGCTCATATGCGTGAGCTTGTTGCGTCGGGTGTTTCCTCTCTCAAAATTGAGGGACGAATGAAATCAGCGGGATACGTGTATACGGTTACAAAAATATACAGGCGCTTGCTTGATGAAAACAGAGATGCAACCCAAGAGGAGATGTCCGAGCTGCGCCGCGCCTTCTCGAGAGACGGCTTTACAGACGGATATCTGACAGGAAAGCTAGCATCGGGCATGACGGGCGTGAGAAGCGCATCGGACAAGCAAAGCACGAAGGAAGTGACGTATTCGGAATTTTTGCCCGAGAGAGTAAAGGTGCGTGCCGAGGTCAGCATAAAGCGCGACGAGTGCGTGAGAATGAGACTGGTGGCTGAAAACGGCCTTGGCTCCGAGGTTGCAGGGCCTATACCTGACGAAGCTATACGCGCGCCTCTTGCCGCCTCTGACGTTAAGGCGAGGCTTTCTAAAATGGGTAACACGTTTCTCTCGCTTTCTTCCGACGATATAGATTTAACGCTTGACGAAGGGCTGAATCTTGCGCCTTCTGCTCTTAATGCTCTCAGGCGCTCGGCTGTTTTAGTGCTTGAGAGTGCGGAGCGCTCTCTTGACCCCTTTGTTTATACACTGCCGCCGAAGCGTCCGTTGATGGCTGACGGCTTTAACACGGCGGTGCTTCTCGGAGAGTGTGAAATACCGGAGAGGCAAGAGGCGTTTTACGGCTTTAGGGTAGTTTTTGCATCTGTTATGAGAGATGATCTTTCGCCGTTTGTAAACGGAGTATATATTCCTCCGATAGTTACGGAAGGGGAGCTTTCCGAGGTTTGTGCCGCTCTTGAGAGAGTGGATAAAGATGCCCGTCCGTATGCTTTGGTTTCAAACGTTGGGCATATTCCTTTGGCAAAAAAATACGGCTTTAAGATAGTCGGAGATTTCAGGCTTAACGTTACTAACAGAGCTTCTGCCATAGCATATAAAGAGCTTGGCTGCGAGCATATAATCTTGTCCCCGGAGCTTACGCTGCCAAAATGCCGCGACATAGGCGGCGGTGTCATCACCTACGGAAGAATACCGCTTATGATAACCGAGCGTTGCTTTATTAAAGAGAGCGCGGGGTGCGATAGCTGCGGCAATGCTTCGCTTGTTGACAGAATGGGCGAAAAGTTCCCGATGGTGCGCGAGTGGACTCATAGAAATCTTATACTTAATTCAACCCCCACATACATGGGTGACAGACGGGGAGAGCTTGATAAAAACAAGATATCCTCGGAGCATTTTATCTTCTCGAAAGAGGAAAGCTCGGATATATGCAAGGTAACAAAAGCCTATCGCGCGGGAAGAGCGCTCGGTGTAAAGGTGCGCCGAGTCGGCAGACGCAGGAGCGAGGGATGAGATGAGACTTATTACTCCGAAATACTATGAGAGCTTTTCGTGCCGTGCTGGAGACTGTACGGATAGCTGTTGTATAGGCTGGGAGATAGATGTTGACGAAAAAACGCTTGAAAAATACTCGTCTCTCGGCGGCGATATAGGAGAGCGCCTGTCGCGTGGTATATGCCGTGAGGGTGACGGTGCGCATTTTAAGCTTTTGGGTGAGAGATGTCCTTTCTTAAACGAAAAAAATCTATGTGATTTGATTATAGAGCTTGGGGAAGGGTATCTTTGCGATATTTGCCGAGAGCATCCGAGATATTATCTTACACTTGGCGAGGACGTCCTTTGCGGTGTAGGTATGTGCTGCGAGGCGGCGGCGGAGCTGATTTTAGAAAACGATAACGTCGGAGAATACACGGTACGAGAGGGATTCGATGCCGAGTATGAGGAATGTGACTCTGAGCTTTATGAGATAGTTTTCTCGGCAAAGAGCGATATAATGGAGTGCATACGTCAAAGCAAATCTCTTCATTCAATGCTTTGTGAGTCGTACGAAATAATTAAGTGCGCGCAAGAGAAAATCGACCTTGAGCCGTATAAAGTAACGGAAAAAGACGTCGATTTTGCAAAAGAAAGTTTCATTTCGCTCTTTTCTTCTGCCGAATACCGAAGAGGCGAGCTTCTGCCTATGCTGAGCGATGCTCTTCGCTCTTGGGACGGAAGCAACAATGCGGATACGCTTCGATATCTGAAAAATGTTTTTGCTTACTTTGTAGACAGATATCTACCTGTGGCGGTATGCCACGGTGATGCCGTTTCGTCTTTTGCGATAGCTGCGGTATCGACCGTTGCGATATCGGCTCTCTTTTCGCGCGAAACTTCTCTTACGTTAGCGCGTGCGGTAGATATTTGTAAGAGCTATTCTTCTGAAATAGAATATAATGAGGACAACGTTGCGCTTATAGAAAATTCTGCCGATGAGCTGATAGCATGCGCGCTCGGTCTTATATCGAAAGAGTAAGGGCTTTGTATTAAGATAATATTTTTTGTCTTAAAGTGTTGATTATTTGAAAAAAATATGCTAGAATGTAATAAAAGGCGTCAGGAGGTATACTCTAATGAATGAAGAAAATAAAAGCTCAAACGAATCTCAGGAAAAGGAATATGCCTTTAAGGCTGTCATTGGCGGAAACAAAAACAGCAGAATATGGTCTGTCGTTTCGCTGGTCGTGGGAATAATATCCGTGATTTTTTCATACTTTTCATGGTTTGCTCTCATTTGCGGTCTTGTTGCGGTAGCTTTGGCTGTTTTTTCGAGAATAACGCTCGGTTACTTTGACGGTATTTCGATAGCGGGTCTTATCGTGGGAATATTCGGAGTTGTTTTCGGAGTTGCCGGCATCGTTGCTTCATACGTACTGACAGACGGCGGATACTATGAAATATTCCTTAACGAGCTTGGCAAAATTTTCGGAGCATGATGAGCGTTGGCTTTGCGTAAAATTGTAAAAATATATCGGCGGCAGTAAAACCTGCCGCCTTCTTTTTTACCTAAAATTTGCACATTTGTAAATCAAAATTTACAAAAATGCGTTTTTTATACTATATAAAGGTTGATTTTCCATTAAAAAATGCGATGTTAAATTTGATAAGGTGTTGATTTTTTGCACTATTGTATGCTAGAATATTTTTCGCCGAGCGACCTCGTTTAGAGCACACCACTTGTTAAAATGTTGTCAATGATATTTTACCCTATACGATTGACAGGTAATGCGTTTTATAGTATAATATTAGAGATAATAACATGTTCTAAATTCAGAAAAGAGAGGTAATTATATGCCGAGCTTTAAGCTAGGAAAGGTACATCTTCCTCACAGAAAAAACACGGCTGATATGAAGGCTGTCAGAATGAGCGCGCCCGCATCGGTTCTTATTCCAACCGCGCAACATATAGGCGCTCCTGCCGCTGTTACGGTGAAGCCGGGCGATAAGGTTTATGTCGGAACTCTTATCGGCGAGGCGCAGGGATACGTTAGCTCACCCATTCACTCCTCGGTTTCGGGAGTTGTCAAAAAAATCGAAACGTTTTTGCAGTCGAGCGGCCGCAAATGCGACGCGGTGCTTATAGAATCGGACGGTGAGATGACGCTCGACCCCTCTATCGCACCCCCTACCGTCACAAGCTTTGACGAGCTTTCTGCCGCCATCAGAGCATCGGGTCTTGTCGGACTTGGCGGTGCGGGATTCCCGACCGCAGTGAAGCTTGATGCTCAGAAAAAGGGAATAATCAAGAAGGTTATAATAAACGGCGCGGAGTGTGAGCCGTATATTACGAGCGACACGCGTACGATGCTTGACGACGTTGATTATATCGTTAAGGGTATCGAATTGATTAAAAAGTACGTGTCGTGCGACGAGATAATCTTCGGTATTGAAAAGAATAAGAAAGCGTGCATCGAGCTTTTGAAGAAAAAATTTGAAAACGATGCTTTGGTAAGGGTAGACACGCTTCCCGATACTTACCCGCAGGGTGCAGAGAAGATACTTATTTACAATACGACGGGGCTTGTAGTTCCTGAGGGAGCGCTTCCCGCAGACGTAGGCTGTATAGTTATGAACGTAACTTCTCTTGCTTTTATGGCGAAATATGTTGAAACGGGTATACCCCTTGTTGAAAAATGTCTGACCGTTGACGGCTCTGCGATAAAAAATCCGATGAACGTTATAGCACCTATCGGAACTTCCGTTGAGGATATCATCAATTTCACCGGCGGTTATTCGGACGAAGCCGGAAAGGTGCTTTACGGCGGACCTATGATGGGTATTGCTATGTATTCGACATCTGACCCCATTTTCAAAAATACAAACGCAATAGTAGCTTTGAATAAAAAGGATGCTGCGCCTAAAACGCAGCGTGCGTGCATACACTGCGGCAGATGCGTAAGCGCTTGCCCTATGGGACTTAATCCCACCGCGTTCGCAAGAGCTTTGAAGGTTGAGGACTCGGCAGAGCGCAGAGATAGGCTTATGGCAGATAAAATCAATCTGTGCATTGAGTGCGGCTGCTGCTCGTTTGTATGCCCCTCGTCGCGTCCCCTTGTTGAAAACAACAGGCTGGCTAAAGCAGACGTAAGAAACCTGCAACAGAAAAAGTAAAGAAGGAGATTAAAAAATGAATAAATTAACAGTTTCCTCCTCTCCTCATATAAAATCGAAGGACACGACCTCGCGTATTATGCTTGACGTGCTTATCGCGCTCTTGCCCGTGACGGTTGCCGGCGCTGTAATATTCGGCATCGAGGCACTTCTCGTCGTTGGTATTTGCGTTGTCAGCTCCGTGCTTGCAGAATTTGTTTTTAACCTTATAGTAAAAAAAGAACAGACGGTAGGAGACCTTTCAGCCGCTGTTACAGGACTTATTCTCGGACTTAACCTGCCGGCGAGAGCTGATGCGTGGTGGCAGTGCATTATAGGCTCTGTGTTCGCTATAATAGTTGTAAAATGTCTGTTTGGCGGTCTGGGATGCAATTTTGCAAACCCTGCGGCAACCGCGAGAGTATTTTTACTTATCAGCTTTACCGGTGCGCTTGGCGGAGGCGAAGCTCCTCTGTATTCTTCCAATCCCGAGCTTGTATCCGGAGCAACGCCTCTTGACGTGCTTGCATCGGGCGGTGAGATGCCGTCTGCCTTAGACATGCTTCTCGGACTTCGCGGCGGAGCTATCGGTGAAACATGCGTTATAGCGATAGTTATAGGATTTATCTACCTTGTTGCAAGACGGGTTATCAACTTTGAGGTACCGCTGATTTTTGTCGGTACGGTGTTCGTTCTCTCGCTTATAGTTGATAACAGCTTCTATATGGCTACCTATCAGATACTTTCAGGCGGCCTTATATTTGCGGCAGTGTTTATGGCTACCGACTACGTTTCCACTCCCATAACCAGAACGGGAAAGATGCTCTTTGCCGTAGGATGCGGTCTTATAACCTTCCTCATCAGATATTACGGCAATTATCCAGAAGGCGTTTCGTTCTCTATACTTCTGATGAACGTTCTTTCTCCCTACCTTGAGAGATTGACGGCAAAGCGCCCCTTAGGAGGTAAGAAGGCATGAGAGAAAAGCTTTTTAACAAAGAAAATCTGAAGCCCGTAATAGTGCTGTCGGTGATATGTCTTGTCGTTGCGGCACTTATGGGCGGTGTAAATATGATAACCGCTCCGATAATCAAGGAGGCGGAGGAACAGAAGGTATATGATTCTCTGCGCGAGGTGCTTGACGGTAAATTTGAGCCGGCAGAGCTGCCCGACGGTGCGCCCTCTACTGTTAAAGCAATTTATAAGGTCAGCGAAGGCGAGGAGCTTATAGGTCACGTGGTAACGCTTGAAAAGCAGGGCTACGCAAGCAAAATAGCACTTACCGTAGGTATAGACGCTGACGGAAAGACAACTAAGGTTGTTATAACTGCACAGCAGGAAACTCACGGAAAAAATATAGCACCTCTTCTTGACGCCCTCTCGGCAGGTATAGGAGCAGACGAGGTTTCGGATGTCGAGGCGGTGTCAGGCGCGACAAAGACCTCTGATTTTATCAAGGCTGCTGTCGCAGATGCGTTCTCGGTTCTCGGCTTTGGCGGCGGCTCACACCCCGGTGATGATGACAACGCAGGCGGAGGTGAAGAGGACAGTGAAACTCTTCCTAAAACCGATGAACAGATAAAGGAAATTTGTAACGGTATGTTAAGCGAGCCCCAAACTCTTACAGACATCTCGCTTAATGACGCGCCCGATGCGCTTAAGAGAGCGTACAGCGCTGGGAATAGCGGTTACTTCCTCTACATCGTTGTGCCGGGCGATTACGTTCCGGTTGCGACGGAGGCTGCGGTCCACCTTGACAATACCGGAAAGATAGTAAAGGTAAATCTTCTTCAATGGGTAGTAGGCCACGAGGTAGGTCCCGACGGCTTTGCCGACAGATTTATCGGTGCTGACAAGGATACTGCTGGTGACGTCGAGCTTGTAACAGGAGCTACCGGTACTTCCTCCGATTTTCGCGATGCTATAAAGACATCTCTTGAATACTTTGCCGAGTCGCAGGGACTTGTTGAGCAGTTACCCACCTCTGACGAGCAGGTGAAGGCTATTGCCGCACAGATGGCAGGAAAGGGGCTTTCGCTTTCCGAGCTTGAAATCAAGGGCGCGCCCGAAACACTCAAGAGAGCGTACAATGCATCGGAGGACGGATATTTCCTCTATATCGTTGTGCCGGGCGATTACGTACCGGTTGCGACGGAGGCAGTAGTTTGGCTTGATGCCGAATGTAAGGTAGAGAAGGTAAACCTTCTTCAGTGGGTGGTTGGTCACGGGGTAGGACCTGACGGCTTTGCCGACAGATTTATCGGTACTGACAAAGATAGCGCGGGCGAGGTTGAGCTTGTGACCGGTGCTACCGGTACGTCCTCTGATTTCCGCGATGCGCTTGTTGCTGCGGTTATCACGGTTTCCGACGGTGACAATGCAAGAGAGAATCTTCTCATTAAAAGAATGGAGGCGCTTGTTCCGGGTGCTGAGTCGTTTGAGTCTGTAGAAATACCGACAAATGCAAAACAAACCTTGAAAAAGCTCTATAAGGTTGCGGGTCGCGACGGATACGTTGCTTATATCATAACCTCTACAAAGTACGTTGCCGTTGAAACCGAATGTCTTGTTTATATTAATGCGGCGGGCAAGGTTGGAAATATAGACCTTATCACATGGACCGTTGGCCACGGAGTTGAGCCGGGTGAGTTTGCTTCTTCTATGATAGGAAAAACCAAGGAAGAGCTTGCTGACGTTGAGCTTGTAACTTCCGCTACGGTTACGGCGGGAAATCTTCGCGACGCGGTTGCGGACGCTATTGCAGTCATTCCTGCTGACTACACCCCCGTTATCATCGGCGCGGCAGTAATCGCCGTCGCTTTGATATCTGTCGCAGCTCTAATAATTATTAAAAGGAGGAAAAACAGATGACAAGTAATAAAAAGCTCTGGATATTCCTCAAGGGACTTATAGCTGAAAACCCCGTTCTCGTTCTCGTTTTGGGAACTTGTCCCACCCTTGCTCAGACAGGCAGCGTTATTGCCGCGCTTAGCATGGGTATTGCCGCAACTGCAGTTTTGGTTTGCTCAAACGTGGTAATTTCGGCTCTTCGTAAGGTTATTCCCGATACTGTACGAATCCCATGCTACATTGTTGTTATCGCGGGATTTGTTACGGTTGTTCAGCTGTTAATGCAGGCATATCTGCCCGACTTATATGAAATGATGGGCGTTTATCTTGCCCTTATAGTCGTAAACTGTATCATTCTCGGCAGAGCGGAGATGTTCGCCAGAAAGAACGGCGTTGTCGATTCCGCTCTTGACGGTCTTGGCATGGGCATCGGCTTCCTTATTGCGCTTTTAGGTATGGCTACCATACGCGAGGTGCTAGGTTCGGGAAGTTTTGCTGGAATTGAGATTCCGTTCATGTCCGATTACAAGATTCCGATTCTTACCATGGCGCCCGGAGGATTCCTTGTTTACGGTATTCTCATAGCCATCGTTAATAAAATCGGTGTCAAAAAGGGCGAGGAGAAGAGAAAGAACTTCTCCTGCGAGGGCTGTCCCTCGGCAAGCCTTTGCGGAAAGGTGTCATGCTCTGAAAATACGGAGCTTGTCCTTGACGTGAAAGAAGAAAAGGAGGGTGAAGAGAATGGAAATTAAGGCTCTTTTATACATCCTTTTGACAGGTATTTTTGTAAACAACTACGTATTGCAGAAGTTTCTTGGTATTTGTCCCTTCCTCGGAGTTTCCAAGAAGCTGAATCAAGCGGTAGGTATGGGCGTTGCGGTAACGTTCGTTATGCTTTGCGCTACGGCTGTCACCTGGCCTATACAGACGTTGGTTCTCGAGCCGTGCGGACTTGGATATTTGCAGACTATTGCCTTTATCCTCGTAATTGCAGCGCTCGTTCAGTTCGTTGAGATAGTTTTGAAGAAGTTTATTCCCGCGCTTCATAAGTCGCTCGGAGTATATCTTCCCTTGATTACCACTAACTGCGCGGTTCTCGGTGTTGCTATAAACAACATTACCGACGGATTTGACTTTGTCGAGTCTATGTTCTCATCTATTGGTGTGGGACTTGGATTCCTTCTTGCTATGGTGCTCTTTGCCGGAGTAAGATCACGCATTGAGAACTGTCCTGCGCCCAAGGCAATACAGGGCTTGCCCGTAACGCTGATAGCGGCGTCCATCGTTTCGCTCGCGTTCTTCGGATTTAGCGGAGTTATCGAGAATCTTCTCGGAGTTTAATATTAAGGAGAATTTATGGGAATTGAAATATTAGTACCCGTAGCGGTACTCGTGATAATCGCTCTGGTTTGCGCGGTTCTTTTGACCATTTCCTCGGTGCTCTTTGGTGTTAAGGAGGATGAGCGCATGACCGCTGTGCGTGACTGTCTGCCGGGAGCAAACTGCGGAGCTTGCGGCTTCTCCGGATGTGACGGATACGCCAAGGCGCTTGCAGAAGGTATTACCGATAACCCGAGCCTCTGTATCCCCGGCGGAGACGGAGTTGCAAGAGAAGTTGGTGAAATTATGGGTCTTGCTGCCGGTGACGTTGTGGAAAAGGTAGCATACGTTGCCTGCAATGGATCGTGTTCGCCCGAGGAGCGTAAATATGATTACGCAGGTCAAAAGACTTGTGTTGCGGCGAATATGAGTTATTCCGGTGACAGATTCTGCACCTTTGCCTGCCTCGGCTACGGTGACTGCATGAACGTTTGTCCGAGAGATGCGATATGTATCAATCCGGAAAAGAATATAGCTGAAATAGACCCCAGAAAATGTATAGGCTGCGGCCTTTGTGTCAAAACTTGTCCTAACGGAATAATTCACCTGATAGACGACACCTCCAGAGTTGTAGTTAAGTGTAATAATCATAACAAGGGTGCAGACGTAAGAAAGGTTTGTAAAAACGGCTGCATAGCCTGTGGCAAGTGCGTTAAAGCCTGCCCTAACGGTGCAATAACCTTAGTAGACAACATCGCCACCATAGATTATTCCAAATGCACGGGTTGCGGTTCTTGCCACGATGCTTGCCCCGTTAAATGCATACACATTGGTAATTTCATCTGCGGTGCTCACTTTGAGTAAGCTGTGATTTTTGGCTACAATTGCCGTTTTCCGACTAACTCGCCGTAGTTATCTACGGCTTCGGTCAAAAGAACGACAATTCTATCTCAAAAATCAAAAGCTTACTCCGTCAAATAAAAATCGGTGCTGTGATTTTGGGTTATAATCGGCGTTTTCGGCAATCCCGCAATAGTTATCTACGGCTGCGGTCGAAAGAACGACAATTCTGCCTCAAAAATCAAGAGCCTCCTCTATAATTAGGAGTAAAAAAATAAAAAACGGAAAGGAAACGCAAAGATGCAAAAGAAGATTTTCGGTGATAAAAAACACGTTGCCGATATAGCTCTGATTGCACTCTTGGTAATCGTTGTCCTTTCCGTTTTTGCTTTTACTTGGTTTTCCGCAGAGCAGGGTGCGAGGGTGAGAGTTAACGTTGAGGGCGAGCCTGTGCGCGAATACTCGCTTGATGTTGACGGTGAATATTCTCTCAACGGCGGAACGAACATTCTTGTGATAGAGAATGGAGAAGCATATATTAAAGAAGCAAATTGTCCAAGGCAGCTCTGCGTTAAGCAGGGGAAGATAAGCAGGTCTGGCGAAAGTATAGTTTGTCTTGAAAACCGTGTCAGCGTTACTGTCGTCGGACCTCAAGACGATATTTTGGAGGTGAAGTGATGGACGTTAAGAAAATGACGCGTCTGGCACTGATAATCTCCGTGGCAATGATACTTTCATACGTCGAGTCGCTTATCCCCGCATTTGTTGCAATACCCGGAATAAAGATTGGTCTTTCAAACATAGCAACGGTTTTCGCGCTTTATACTCTTGGAGTTCCGTCGGCGATAGCGGTGTCGCTTATACGCGTTTTTTTATCCTCGCTTCTATTCGGTACTGCGGCAAGCCTTATATATAGCCTCGCGGGTGCCGTATGTGCGCTTGGTGTCATGATTTTATTTAAGAAAATAGGCGCGTTTTCGGAGATTGGAGTAAGCGTTATCGGCGCTGTTATGCATAATGTCGGTCAGGTTGCGGCGGCAGCGGCTCTTATGAGAGCATCGGCTATATATTATTATATTGCGCCGCTTTTGTTAGCGGGTATACTTGCGGGAATTGCCGTAGGAGTTGCCTCGGGGATTTTAATTAAGCGCCTTCACGTGTAAGGCGTTTATATTTTATTTGACATTCTTAAAAATATATGTTAAAATAAATTAGAGTTTACATATCTCGTCTAAAAGAAAGGACTGTGTTTTTATGAAGCTTAATTACAAAAGAACAATCCTTGTAGGATTCGCATTTTTCCTTATCAGCGCCTTCTGGCAGGCGTATGATGCAATTGTTCCGCTCATTCTGACAAATCATTTTGGTCTGCCGCAGACTGTTTCCGGCGCGGTTATGTCGATAGACAACGTGCTTGCCGTATTCATGCTTCCTATATTCGGTGCTATATCGGATAAGATTCAAACGAAGTGGGGTAAGCGTACACCCTTTGTTTTCTGCGGAACGATCGCTGCGGTTGTAGCGTTCATATTCCTGACCTTTATTGATAATTATCAGCTTGCGCTTATAACCGAGAAGGGCGTTTCATCATTGGCGGCAATAGATACAACAGCCGCTGCCGAGCTGGCGCTTGAGCTGACTCTTGCAAATCCTCTTCCTCTTGTAGGCTTTATTGCAACGCTGCTCGTTGTCCTTATCGCAATGGCAACCTTCCGTTCTCCCGCCGTTGCTCTTATGCCTGACGTAACAGTAAAGCCCCTGCGTTCTAAGGGTAATGCAATAATCAACCTTATGGGAACTGCGGGAGGTATTCTCGTTCTCGTTCTCGGCATGGTATTCGCAACCTCGAAAAACAAGTTTATGGAATACACTCCTTACGTTATTGCAGTATGTGCTATAATGCTTACGGGTCTTGTAATCTTCATCCTCACGGTTAAGGAGAAAAAGTGGGCTGAAGAAATGGAAGAGCAGACGCTAAAGCTCGGCCTTGATGCGCCTGCGGCAGAGGGGCAGACGTCTGATGCGAAAAAGCTCTCTAAACCGGAGCTTAAATCTCTTCTTTTGATTCTCGCGTCGGTAGCTCTCTGGTACATCGGCTATAATTCAATAACGAGTAAATATTCCGTTTATGCCACGAACGTTCTCGGCTTTGACTTCAACTTTACCTTGATAGTAGCGCAGGCTGCTGCCATTGTTTCTTATATTCCCGTCGGTATCGTTGCATCAAAGATTGGAAGAAGAAAGACCATTCTCGCAGGCATCACGATGCTTGCGACAGCATTCCTTATCGGAAACTTCATCACTCCGGATACTCCCTCTGTTGTTATGTATCCCGTGTTTGCTCTTGCGGGAATAGGTTGGGCAACGATAAACGTAAACTCCTTCCCGATGGTTGTCGAGCTTGCAAAGGGCGGCGAGGTAGGAAAGTATACAGGTTATTATTACACCGCGTCAATGGCGGCGCAGATTGTTGCTCCCATACTTTCGGGACTGCTCTACGACGTTGTTGATAAAATAGTAGTAGGTCAAGGAATGCGTATTATGTTCTTTGCCTTCGGAACTATTTTCGTTGCTCTCTCGTTTGTAACAATGTTCTTCGTAAAGCACGGAGATGCAAAGCCTGAAAAAGAAATCCCGGTAGTCGATTTAGATTAATTTTGTAAACAAAAGTTCTCGAATTGTGAGGTTTTTATGCTAGGTGCGTTGTTAATATTGATTTTTATCTTGGCTTTGATTTTTGGAATATACCTACTTTTGATATATCCGGTAAGGAACGATAGAATTAATAATTATATTACCAATCGCTTCGCTCACCGCGGACTTCATTCAGAAGGTGTGCCCGAAAACTCCATGGCTGCATTTAGGGCTGCTGTCGAGCATGGCTTCGGTATAGAGCTTGACGTTAGACTCTCAAAGGACGGCGAGCTTGTGGTGTTTCACGATGATGACCTTGAGCGCGTTGTAGGCTCTCGCGGCTATGTCATAGATTTTACAGCGGACGAGCTTGCGGGTATGAGCCTTATGGGAACGGGCGAGGGCATTCCCCGCTTTGCTGACGTTCTCAAAATGGTTGACGGAAGAGTGCCGCTTCTCGTTGAGATAAAGGAGTTTCCGAATGACTCTTCCGTGTCGGTTGCTGCGGCAAAAATGCTTAAAAATTATAAGGGACCGTATATTATTGAGTCGTTTAATCCTCTGTCTCTTATGCGCGTGGCAAAAATTTTGCCGAAGGTTCCGAGAGGAATACTTTCACAGCGCTATCTTAACTATCCGCAGTACCGCGCTCCGCTCTATTTTGCTCTGCAGGCGCTTCTATTAAACCGTTTGTGCAAGCCCACCTTCGTCGCATATCACCATAAGCATGCTTCCTCGATATCTTTGAAGCTTGCAAGGCTTCTCGGAGCTGTGACTTACGCGTGGACCGTGCGTTCTCCCGAGGAGGAATCAGTCGCGTTTGCAAACGGATTTGATAGCGTAATATTTGAAGGATACGTACCTAAAAAATAATGAGAACACGCCTAGGGCTTGGCGAATTTATAGCAGAAATCGTCGGCTGATGAGCGAGAATCGTATATAGATACGATGAGCGAGGAAACGGCGATAAAACAAAAATCTTAAATAAAACGGAGAAAACCGCAGGTTTTCAACCTTGATTTTCTCCCTAAATATAAAAACACACGGTAGAAGCAGAGATTTTTTCTTTACTTCTACCGTTTTTTGTTTGTTTGTGCCTAAATTCGACAGCCCGAGGAAATTATAAAATATCCTTTTTATTGTACTGTACGAAGGCTGCGACAAGACCTGCCGCAAACAGAAGCCCTCCCACGCTGAGATATGCTATATTAAGCTCGGAGTTGCTTATAATATCAGCACAGTCGGTATATCCGAAGGGCGTGATATACTTCAAGAATTTTAAGTCCTCGGTAAGATTTGATATAATATTGATAAAGTAGGATATTATTGCAAATCCAAGTCCCAAGCCAAGCTCTCCTCTGCGAACGAAGGCGGAAATGCCGAAGGTGATTCCGAGTATTTCAAGCTGCATAAGAAAATACGCAAGGAATATAAGGGCAATTGTTAGAGCATCTGCTTCCACACCGACGATTGCAATGCTTACTACTGTAATTGCGATTACCGCCGCATTGAATATCACAAGCTGGGCAACTGCCGCAAGAAGCTTTTCGGTCACTATCTTTGTTCTTGATACCGGGTGAGTGAGAAGAAATTCCGCGGTATGCTCTTTTTCTTCCTTTGCCAACATGGAAACACCCGTGATAGCGGCAAACAATGCACCTCCGATACCGAGAACGTTGCCGCACTCAATACCGAAATATCCTATAAATTCGCCAAAATTCAGCTGGTCCATGCCAAATGCCGACGAGAAAGCTCCCATATCAGCAAACATATCGCCTATTTCATTCATTTGTGTTGACATTTCAGGATAAATAAACACGCAAACGCCGAGCATAAACGAAACCGCCGCGCTCCATATAATGAGTGACGCTCTTGAAGCCTTTAATTCATGTAAAAACAATGTCATATCTTCCTTCTCCTCACATATAGTAGTGCATAAATATTTCGTCAAGGTCGGGGTCTGAAATATTTATATCCGTGAAATCAAGCGTGCAGAGCTTCTGAAGCAGTGACTTTGCATCACCGCTGTAAAGAAACGATATACTCTCTCCAGAAGTTACAACATCTCTTACACCCTCTATATCGGGAAGGGGCGATATGCTCTTTATGCTTATGCGCTTTACTCCCGTGTGACCGAGGCGCTCAATAGAGTCTGATGCTATCACGCGTCCTTCTCGTATAACGGCAGCGTGCTTGCAATATCTGCTGACCTCGGCAAGTATATGTGAAGAAAGGAAAACTGTTGCGCCCTCGTCGTTTCTCTCTTTGAGAATCGAATAAAATTCTCTTTGCATAAGGGGGTCAAGACCGCTCGTAGGCTCGTCAAGAATATATAGAGAGGGCTTGTGCTGAAGCGCGCAAACTATTCCAACCTTTTTTCTGTTTCCGAGCGACAGCTCGCCAACGCGCCTCTCGGTGTCGAGACCGAGTCTTTCGGATAATATTTTTGCTTCATCTGCACATTCCACACCGCGCAGATTTGCCGAGAGGGATATCATATCCTTGACCTTCATATTGCCGTAAAAGGCTGTTTCGGATGGGAGATATCCTATTTGCTTTAGTAGATCGGTTTTGTTTTCCGAGATATCCTTGCCAAATATTTCCGCCTTGCCCGACGTCTTTGTAATCAGCCCGAGTAAAGTACGTATCGTAGTGGATTTTCCCGCACCGTTAGGACCTATGAAGCCAAAGAAATCGCCTTCTTCGATAGAAAGATTAACGTTTTCTATTCCGCGCGATTTGCCGTAAAATTTTGTCAGCTCTTCGGTTTTTATTGCGAACATATTATTTTCCACTCCTCTCGCATATTTCTTCGTATATGGCAAGCGTGCTTTCGGTGCTTTCGCCGTTTATAACTACAAATCTGTCATCTATCTTTATAATTACCGCGGAGGAGCAAGGAGTGTAGGCATAGCAGG
>JAZOAA010000097.1:0-3187 GCA_045595265.1 Eubacteriales bacterium | reverse complement strand
TATTCCCTTTTCGGTAAATGCGCGTATAGCTCCGACAGCCACCCTGTCGTAAGCGCAGAATAGCGCGCGGGGAAGATTTGCGCGAGAAATCAGCTCCATAGCGCCAAGATATCCTCCGCGCTCAAAGCGCTCGGGCGCGGTTACAAAGTACTCCTCGCGCGCCTCTCCGTACGCTCTGATTACGCTATCTCTTACCATTTTGCGTCTGCCGTTTGTGTGAGGCTCGCCGATAAATCCGACGCTCTCCACTCCCGCTTCTTTCCAGGCGAGAACCGCGTTATTTATCGGAGTTTGCAAATCTTTATTTACATTTATGCAGCCTTTTGCGGTTGCGAAGCAGTTTACGGTAGCCATAGGAATCTCGTTCTTTTGTATTATTTCCGTATTTCCGTTGATTAGGATTATGCCGTCAACCGTCTGATATCTTTCGTAATATTCGATGAGTCGCTCTTCGGTCTCTGCGGAAAATTCCGTCGAAGCGACAGACACCTCGGAATTGTATTTAGCAAGATACTTTTGCATCTCGGAGATGAAGGCGGAGTAATAGGTGCTCTCAAACTCCGGACATATAACCGCAAAAACAAGCCCCGGGTACTCGGTGCGGTAAAACTTCTTAAAGCAGCCGTTTTTCTTCGCTACGTCAAAAATCATATCACGCGTCTGCTCGTTTACCTCGGGACTCAGCGCGAACGCCTTTGATGCCGTGGAGGTTGAAACGTGGGCAAGTCTTGCAAGCTCGGTAAGTGTCATTTTTCTTACTCCTTCTTTAGTAAAAACATTATACAACAAAAGACGGAAAATGGCAATAGATGCGCCCGAATAAATTTCGAAAAACTTTTCGAAAGCAAAATTATTGATTTTCAAGGGGGCAGAGGCTATAATTAAAGCAAAAATGAAAAATAGAAAGGATTTTAATATGGTAAAGGCAGCTTTCGTAGGCTTCGGTGAGGTAAATACACCGAGGGAAATAATAGTTGATAAGTGCGCCAAGGCAGAGGCGGGACTTGTCAGTGAGGGGATTGAGCTTGTAGCGAGCATCTATCCCATAACCGACGACTATGAGGAGAAGGATATCGCCCGTGCGGTCTCGGCTCTTTCGGGCAAGGATTTTGATACGCTCATACTCTGCATCGCCGGCTGGATTCCTACACACGCGGTAGTTAAGGTTGCGGAGCATTTCCGTCATAAGCCCATGGTGCTTTGGGGACTTTGCGGCTGGATAGAAGGCGACAGACTCGTTACCACCGCCGACCAGGCAGGTACTACGGCTCTTCGCAAGACCTTCTATGACCTCGGCTACAACTTTAAGTACATATACGATATTATCGGACTTCCTTCAAGAACCAAGAAGGTATACAACTTCGCGCTCGCGGCATCTGCAAGGGAAAAGCTCCGCCACGCAAGAGCAGGTATGGCGGGATACCGCGATATGAACCTCTACGGCACGCTCTACGACGGCGCATCTCTTAAGCGTGAGGTAGGGCCGGAGATTGAGACCTTCGAGATGCTGGAGATAGAGCAGAGAGCGACAAAGGTTACTGATGAAGAAATTCAGGCGGTTATAGATAACTGTATGTCAAAGTGGCGCTTCTTAAAGCCCGCAAACCCCGACTCTATGAAGAAGGCGGCAAAATATTACCTTGCAACCAAGGCGATATGCGACGAGAGAGGATACGGTGCCGTTTCTCTTAAGGACGTTGACGGAATGAAGAAGCTGCTCGGCTTCCCTCCCGCGCCTATATTTATGCTTCTCTCCGACGAGGCGGGACTTTGCACAATTCCCGAAAACGACTCTCTGGGCGCAGTTACTCAGCTTATGGTCAAGTACCTTACGGGTCAGTGTGCCTTCTATCTTGAGTTTTACGAGTTCTTTGAGGACAGAGTCCTTGCGGGTGTTCCCGACTACGTTCCCGCAGAGGTCGTTGACGGTGACGTTACCGTTATGCCTGCGGCGTTCGGTGAGCTGTCCGAGGGTATCCTCAACGTAAGTAAGGTAAAGACGGGCAAGGTTACGATGTGCCGCCTTACCTCTATCGACGGTGAGTATTATATGCACATGGTTGTCGGCGACGGAATCACACCTCGAAAGTGGGAGGAGGCAGGCTGGACTCAGCCCGCGCCCCAGCTCCCCGGTCTTGAGATACTTCTTGATGACGTGGAGGACTTTACCGACAAGGTTATGTGCCAGCATTATATCATTTCATACGGTGACAACACCGAGGCTATAACCAACCTTTGCGATATGCTCGGAATTGAAGTTATTTAAGGAGAAAAAAATGTCAAAATTAAATATTGGCTGGGGAGAGGAAAGCCTCGTCCCCGCAAAGAAGGTCCGCCTCGCAGGACAGTTTTACGAGAGAATTTCACAGTATGTTGAGTCGGAGATAACCGCAACCGCTATGGCAGTTGAGGCAGACGGCGAGCAGATGATAATGATTTCCGCCGATATGACGAGTATTCCCGACTACGTTCTCGAAATGGTAAGAGAGAGGGTGGGTATGGAGTGCTCTGACTTTGACCCCATGAAGCTTATGATAGCGGCAACACACACTCACTGCTCTCACACCCTTGAAGCGCCCGATAATTACAAACAGAGCAATACTCCACTAACTACAACAAAAGCAATCCTTGCCGAGTTTATGCCTCCCGAGAAGGAATACAAGGCTCTCGTTACCGCTGACGACTCTGTAATCGACCCGAAGGAAGCGTCCCTCTTCGTAAGCGACAGAATCGCTAAGGCGGCAATCAAGGCTTGGAAATGCCGTAAAGCCGCATTGTTCTCAAACGAGTTCGGCAGAGCCGCCGTCGGTATGTGCAGACGTGTTTTTTACGACGACGGAACCTCGGAAATGTGGGGCGATACAAACTCCGCAAACTTTGTTGCACTTGAAGGCGGAAACGACTCGGGAATCGAGCTTCTCTACATATTCGATACGGATAAAAATCTCACCGGTGTCGTTGCAAATATCGCCTGTCCTTCCCAAATTCTCGAACAGAGAAGCTTCATCTCCGCTGACTATTGGGGCAGAGCAAAGGCTATAATCCGTGAAAAGCTCGGTAAGGATATTTACCTTCTCGGTCTTGGCGGCGCGGGCGGCGACCAGTGTCCGCGCGACCTTGTAAGATGGGTTCAGCCCGAAACTCCTATCGACGACCCCCACGTTATAAGACCTCTCCCCTTAAAGCA
>JAZOAA010000096.1:0-40733 GCA_045595265.1 Eubacteriales bacterium | reverse complement strand
TTTTTTTCTTTGTTTTTTGTGCGTTTTACCATATTTTTGCGGCCTAACCGCCCCAAATATGAACTATTTTTGAACTTTATGAACAAACCTCAATTTTGACCGGCAAACTCTGACCCTAACCGCTACCTTTTGACCGTCAATTTTCCCTTATTTTTCAAGGGATTCGAGGTTTGTGAATAAACAATTAATGAATTGTAAATCCATAAAAGAAAAAAGGTGCTGTACGACTATGTACAGCACCTTTTTTCACGTTTTTAAGCCCTTTTTGCCCTTCTTGCAACAATTTGTTAATATTTTAGGAAGATTTTCATGGATTTTGAGACTATTTTTTCTCGATTAACGCTACACTGTTTGAGTAGAGGCACAAAGTTGAAGTCTATAAACCTTCCTTTTGTATATTATTGGGGGAAATTATTTATAAGGTCATTATCATTGATGATGTTTGTTTTGAAGCCTTTATTTCTGCTTTCATCTCCGCTATCAGCTCCGCAAGCTTCTTTTCGCATTCTTTTTCTGTAGGCGCATATACGTTTTTTGAGATTCTCTTGCCGTCTATGGTAGGAGTGTATCTTCCTTGCCAGCAGTTCTCTGAAATCTGTTTTACGTATCCGGTGCCTGGTTTTCTCTTTTTGCCCTTGTAGGCCTCAAATTTCTCGGTAGGTTGCTTGTTCAAGACTCTCGGTCTTGTTATTCCCTTGCTTCTGCCCATGAAAGAGTCTATCTTGTCCGCTGCATCAAATCTTGTTTTTTCAGTTGCATGGGAATATGTATCTATCGTAACATCTACCGATGCATGACCTATCGTTGAAGAGAGAGTTTTTATATCAAGTCCGTATTGCAGAGCCATTGTTGCAAATGTGTGTCTCAAGGCATGAAGCCTAACGTGTTTGCATCCTGCGCGCTCGAGTACACGTGAAAACTTCTTCCTGACTGCTGATGGATCGCGAGGCATATTTTCTTTTATCGGTGACGGGAATATCCATTCCGACTCTATCGGCATCTCTTTTTTGTACCGTTTTAATACCTGTATTACATTCTCCGGCAGAATGATCGTTCTTTTAGAGGATTTTGTTTTCAATGCAGTAACGTTGATTTTCCCCTCTATGAGAACAACAGATCTCTTGATATGAAGTTCTCTCGTTTTGAAATTCAAGTCCTTCCACTTTAGTCCAAGAAGCTCCCCGCGCCTCATTCCGGATGACAAATCGATTAGCATCATTTCAAGCATCCCATCTTCTTTTGCCTGAATAAGAAGCCTTTTTATTTCTTCCTTTGATAATATATCAACCTTCTTGTTTTTCTTTTTAGGAAGTTTGCAGTTCTTCGCGGGGTTTCTTTCTATCAGTCCATCAATTACTGCTCTATCGAGTGCGGATTGAATAAGGGCATGTGTCTTTCTGACAACCTCGCTTGATAAGCCCATCCCTTTACCGTCATCCTTCACCTTCCCATTCGTCATGAGCTCGGCTATATATCTTTCGAGCTTACTCGTAGTAATTTCTCCGAGAGGCATGTCACCTATCTTGGGAATGACATGCTGATAAATGCATCTCTTATAGGTTGCCGCAGTGGACTCTCTTATGCCGGGAACACAATAGAGGTTATACCACTTATCCATCCACTCTCCGAGTGTTGTATCTCCGCTTGGCGCTTCTTCTTCCTCTTTCGGTGCTTGATCTGCTTTTATCTGATTTTGTTCTTTTATAAGCTCTTGAAGCTTTTCTTCACATTCTTCCTCTGTTTTGGCAAGCACCGACTTTCTTATTCTTTTGCCTGTAGCTTCATCTATACCGACGGTGTATGTTCCCTCCCACCGTCCGTCTTTGCGTAGTCTTAACGCTCCTTCGCCTCTATTTCTTTTTTCTTTTGTTTCTTCCATATCTTCTCCTATAGTATCATCTGTATATCATCATCGAAGATATCTTCCCAAAACTTGTCAGTAACCCTCGATGCGTTTCGTTGCATTTCTGTGGTTACATGAGTATAGGTATCCAAGGTGAATGATGCATTGGTGTGTCCGAGCAATCCTGATAATGTTTTTGGATCAATGCCGTTCTTAGCCGCATGGGTTGCAAAGGTATGTCTTAGATCGTGAAAAGCTATCCTTTTTATATTTAATGAGTCGAGCAAATCCTGAAGTCTTTGGTACACGTAATTCGGACTTATCGGCTGCAGTGGATTTGTAAATCTCGGAAACACCCATTCGGTGACAGCACTCTCTCGTCTTTCTATAAGCATATCTACGGCGCTCATAGGTAATATAATAACTCTTGTTCCCTCGTCCGTTTTTGTTTCGCCTATTATCAGTTCACCGTTTCTGTAATAAACGGTTCGTTCTATGCTCAAGGTTCCCTCTTTTTCATCGAAATCCGACCATTTAAGTCCGCATATTTCACCTCTCCTGAGTCCGGTCATAAGCTCAAGATAAAACAGATCCTTCAGTTCCGGAATGTTATCCAATCCATCTATAAATCTTTCAAGTTCTTCTTCGTCAAGCACTTGCTTTTCCCTATCTTCCATTCGTGGAAGTTTAACGTAAATTGAAGGGTTAGACGGAATCATTCGCTCATTGACCGCATACTCTAAAGCTCCGTGTAAAACAAGATGCACCTTTCTTACCATCGCCGAGCTCAGCCCTTTATGCTCGGGATCCTTATTTTTTCTTCCGCTCTTATGAAGATCGTTATACAATTTTTGCATATCTTCGCTCTTTAAACGATTTAACTTTATATAACCGATTTTCTCCTTTGCAAGGTCTATCGAATAGCGGTATCCGTCGTATGTTCTTATTCGTATAAACGGCTTTTTATATTCTTCAAGCCAACGATCCAACCATTCACCGACAGTGATCTCCCTTATGTCTGTCACGACAACTCCATGATATCTTTTACGAAGCTCTTCAAGCTTTTCTACTATTTCTTGATGCGACTTTGCAAGTGCGTTTTTTATAATAGTCTTGCCGTTCTCATCTACTCCCACCGCAAGTCTGCATTCCCATCTTCCATCCTTGCGTTTTCTTATAGTGCCTTCTCCGTTTAATCTCTTTCCCATAAGATTACTTCTCCTTTCCTAATCAAGTATAATACAGTATCTTCGCCCGATTATCCAGCGAATTTATAAGAGTTATCAAATTATTATCAAATAGAAAAGGCATCGGATTTTCACCGATGCCCCTATCTGCAAACGCTAACAAAAAAATATTTATACATGGCTGAAACTTTAGAATATTGCCGAGCGTTTATCATTGGAAAACCAATGTTGTCGGTCTCACTATCGTTGCTCATGGAAGAAAAAATATGTGTATTAGCGTTGCTGATAACTTATTATCCTTGCGAAGCTAAATTGATGATTTCAACATTTCGTTTAACTGCGTATTTGAGTGTAGTTAACGCACCGCCTTTTCTTCCGTCCTCTACAAAGGCTATAACAAAATCCGCATTTTCAATCATCCACTTGTTTCGCAATGTGATTGCAGCCTTTGGATGAGTTCTGCTCGATATCGGATAACAGATTTCATCGTAAAACTTCTCGTAAAGATCGTCATCCTTCATTGGATATGGCTGAACGAGAATCAAGCTGCTGTTTTGATTGCCGACTGCTTTTTGTGCCCTTTTTACAGAGGATGCTACCGATATATCAAAGTCACCGTTTCTACCAACATAAAACTCTACATACTCTTTTATGCAGAGTTTCTCTCTTATTATCTTCTCGATTCTATCCTCGAGTTGATAATTTCCGTAGATCTCTCGATGACCTATGAAGGTTATTCGGTATATTTCCACTTTAAACAATCCCCTGAAAATAAAAAGTGCACCCCAATGAAGAAGTGCACCGAAAAAGTGTTTCTCCATTGTTGTCACACAATCTTTTTTCCGCGTAATGGGATGAAGAAAGGAGGAAACACCTTTTACCAAGGATTGTTTCCCATTATACGCGGATATATTAAAAAAAGATTGGTGACACAAACATTTTAACACTTTTTTAGGTTTTTGTCAATGGCTTTTTTTAAGGAGCAGTTATAGCATTCTAAAAAACAATTGGCGCCGTACTTTTGTACAGCACCGATTGTATTACTCTTTGTTTTGAGTGTATAATTTTTTTTACATCATAGGAGCAAGTGTAGAATCCTCCACAATGGATAATTCTTCGTTTATAATTGAGTCCACGACTTGACACACATCATCCCATTTTAGGTTTCCGACATAATAATTGTTTTTCTCATATCGTTGCCAATTATCTCTCATATAATCGCTCTCTGCAATCTCTTGCATTATTCCTCGGGATTCATATGCAAGATCGAATGTTCCGCGTTTAGTCATTACATTTACCAATGCAAGATTTAGCGTATCTATGTTTATGCCATCCTTGTGTTCTTGCCACAGAATATGTATATCATAAAAATCTCTCATACGTGTGTTTAGCGTTCCTCTCGCCAATACAGTTTCGATCTTCTCAGCAAGTAGCGTTTCTATGTTGTAAGACCAGATGCTTATTCTGTCTTCTCCAAACATTGTAGGATATGAAAACTCAACCGCTGAAGGCGTTATTTGATCGCCCGTTGATATATCCAACTTTATTGTATCCCTCAACTTTTCCATAGTCACCTCAAGAGTAAATCTAACTCCTGAGTAATCGTGTTCTTCCATTATGTCTTCGGCCTTTCTTATCTTATAATCAAGTCCGTCATCAAGATTTACACTTATTATCTCCTCTATGATTTTATTGGCTTCATCCATATTGAGGGAAAGTTGTCTTACGGTTGTGTCGATATCCATTGTGGAACGATATTCTACTCCAACGATTGCAGAAACAAGCATTCCGCCTTTGAGAATAAAGTTATTTCTATATCGCGATTTTTCTATACGTGCGAGAAATCTTTCCATCATGTATTTTCTTATTAAAGTCTGTGCTTTAGAACTATCTCCGCCTGACATATTAGATACTTTATCTTTTAATTGTCTTGCAGTTTTCATTATAGCAATACCTCCATGTAAAGTTTTAAGTTATCCGATACTCCCATAATCTCCGCATACTTATTCAATTTGTTTAAATTCTTATCGTTCCGCTTTACATACTCTTTTAATGCGTAACCGAACATTTGAACATCTCTTTCACCTCTTACTTTGAGCAAATCGCAGATCGATCTCTCCATATCATAAGTTGCTACTTTGTTTCCGTAAACGGTAGTTGCTTCGGTAAGGCCCAGATCAATGTGTTCTTCTCTTACCTGATGTACCTCTACACCGTTCTTCCTCAAATGTGTTGCGTTGTATCCTTTAGGAACACTTACATAAATACTGCTTGGTTCTCTTTCGGTTAATCCTTGAAGCATTAAAGCGGTATCATGGGAATAAATAATTTTTTCATTGCGTAAGCTTAGTACATATAAATCATCATCCCAGGCATCGTCAGATTTGTAAACGCCATGTGCGACTTTTTCCAAACCGCGCTTTTGAATATACTCTCTTAAATATGTTTTTGAAATATCTAAAGCCAATGCGTTTCCAACAATTAAGTATCCATTGTTATCACTTAATAAGCAATCTAATTTTTCAGTCTTTGTCAAGAAGTTCACCGTCCTTTCTCGCTCTTATTATACCACAAGAAAGCGAGAAAGTAAAGTGCTTTTTGTTATTTTTTCTTATTTTTGTGTAACCTCTGATAACCTACAAGTCAAGAGGTTATCAATTTGAAACCATCTTTTCTCGTTTCTTCTCGTATTTTTTAAGAGCTTGCTGTGCTTTAAGCTTCGCCTCCTGAATTCTTATCTGTCTGTCAAAGAAGGCATCGGCTACCTTCTTGATGGGATGTATCGTGTATTTCAGATTTCCTTTTATGTTTCCGTACTTCTTGGTGCGTATAGTTGTAGCTTCCGTACTTATAAGCCCCTTATCTTCGAGCATTGAAACGTACTTACGTACTGTGGGCTTTGTTGTTTGCAGAGCATCTGCAATCGTGGTTAAGCTCGGATAGCAGGTGTAGGTTTTCCTATCCTCTCTGTACAGCAGATAAAGGTATACGCAGATTTCACCCATAGACAGATCCATCGAAAAGGCTTCGTTAGGAAACATAGTAAAATTTCCATCCTTGTATTTCGGTTCATCTTTGTAAAACATACTTTAATTTCCCGAGGACTCGTCTACCCATTGTTTGAATTTATCTCGCTCAACGAGCACCCTTGTTCCGATCCTTATGGATGGGAATCCATCGCTCGTCATAAGCACGTATGCCGTTGTCTTGGATATACCAAGTGCACGTGATATATGGTCGGCATTCATGAACAAAGGCAAATCGTCATAGGTTTTGATTTTTGATTCTGTCAATTTACTCTCCTTCTTTGTCTACAGAGGGCAAAATATTTGCCCTCTGCGGTTTAGGTCTCAATCTTGTTCGGATGCGGTTCGCTATCCTTATGTTCCTTTTTGTTTTCTCCTATTAAAATGCTGTTATCGGTTATTTCCGTACTGCCTTCTTCGACGGCATTGCCAACGCTTCGTCTTCTTTCCTCGATCTTACGTGAAGGTGCTTGAGGCTTGGGCTTTGGCGGATACTTTTCCTTTATGGCTTTTACAAGGCTCTCTTTATCAGAATACTTAATCTTGTAGCTCTCCTTCAAGGGTACGACATACGGATCTTTCTCAAATTCTATACCCCATTCGAAGAACAGCTTGAGCTTTACCTTTATGGGGTAGAATCCTGTTTTCGTCACGATGAATGTTCCTTTAGGCAAGGATTTCAGCTCGTCCGGTGTCATCAAGGCTCTCTCCATCATCTGAACAGATCTTGAGGGGTCGTTCTTGCTGTTGCTTACCGATCCTGATTGCACAGTTCTGCTTCCGAGAGACTTGGATAGCTTCTCGGCAGATTCAGAGTTGGGTGCAAAGCCTCCGAACACGGTTAACTGGGTGTTATCTATAATTATCTCTGCTCCCTCGTCTCCGTAGTTCTTCTCGAGCTGAGCAAAGGACTGAATTATGGGTACTATGCTTACTCTTCTCGAACGGGATGCAGAGAACATCATTTCTGCCGACTCGATCTTTGGCAGAGTTCCGAACTCGTCACAGTAAAAAATGACTCTGTTCTTGAGTTTACCTTTGTTCTCATCCGCAACGACGAGAATCTCTCGGTATAGCTGCTGTATCAGCAGGGATACCATGAAATACTTACTCGTATCCTCTTCGGGCATAATAACGAATATTGCGCTCTTCTTTTTACAGAAGTCTTCCGCATCTATCTCGGTATCATTGCAGAGGATGTTCTCAAGCTCGGAATCAAGGAACGCATTAAGTCTTGAAAGCGCTGTTGACATAACCGATGCCATGGATTGCTCCGCAGTATTGAGAGCCGCACCCGCAAACCATTTGGCCTTGTGGTCGGCAGGAAGTAATTCCATAAGCTCTTGGAATTGGTTCTTTCCCTTTGTTTTGCTTGGAGCAAGAAGCTCTTGTATTATCTTGAATACAGACACTATGTGTCTTTCCTCTGCGGGACAGAATTCGGCAACGAGCAGTATGGTTGCTGTGAGCAGACCTTCGGCGGAATCGTAGAAATAACTGTTCTGTCCGAAGTTGCCCGATTCCATTCCCGATAGGATAATCGTTTTGGAAATTATCTTTGCATACTTTTCAGCCTTTGCCTTGTATTCAAGATTTTTCGGGTTCTTTTTGTACATATCCATGTACTTATTAACGAGATGCAAGAGATTGTTTCCGCTTGATCTCATTGGGTTTCGAAGATCGATTACGGATATTTTGTATCCGTAATATTTAGATGCTATGGCACCGTAGTTTCGAAGAAGGTCGCCCTTTGTATCGGTAGTCATAAAGGACATTCCCGATGCGCATGCATACTCTATATTGGGATAGAGCCAATAGGCTGTTTTACCGACACCTGCCGCACCTATCATCATGCAGTGAACGTCTCCGGTGTCCACGAGTGCCGTTGTGCTTGTTTTTGTGGACCTGCATCCTACGACAATTCCTTGAGCCTTTGGACGAGACTCCGGATCAGATCTCCATTTTTGGGGTTCGTACAAAACATGCGTATAGGTATCCTTTATTTCCTTGGGAGATGCCCATCTTGCAGTTCCGTGCTGACCGTCACCTACGGTTTTGTTTTTTAAGCCTCCTAATGAGTACATATAAGAAAAGGCCGATATGAGAAGAAAGCACACTCCCATAACAGCCGCGGCTATAATAACTGTTGTTACTCCATCCATTTTTTCTCCTTACATACTCATGACCGGAGAAGCTGTTTCACCGATTTCTGCGGTCAAGCTTTTTTCCGAGAGCTTATGGCATCTCGATTCAAGGAAGCTCGGATTCTTTTCCATCCTCAATGTGAGGTAGGCAAGCTCTTCAAAGCTTGCATCAAATCTCTCACCGTCACCGTATTCATATACAGTCATTTCGGCTTCAAGCTCTCCCTCGCCACCTGCTTTTTCAAGCATTTCAAGGTAACGGGTACTGCATTCAAAATCCCTTTCGCTCTCTGCTTCACCGCCTATAAGAAATTCGGCGCATTCGTTTTCAATTTTAGCTTTTACCGCTGTAAATACTAAAGCCATTTAGATTCCTCCGATAGTTATTTTGTTTTCTTGTTCATCAAGTGTTCTTTGTATGCTTCCGCTCATGGCGAAGCAATCTTTTGCAAGGCATATAAATGCCTCGGGATCATCTCCCGCATTTTTGAAATCACGGAGCATATTTTCGTATATACCTTCCGCATTTTTATAGTCGAGATGGGGTTTATATAAGTCCATGATTTTCTCGGAGATAACGTCTATACGTTTGCCTGTTTCGTTTTGATATGCAAGGACAGAAAGGTCGGATAACTGTTCAAGGAATGCTTGAATCTCTGATGAGTTTTTGTCCGGATTTTCACCTATTTTGAAAAGTATTATTTGCATTTCGCGGGTTATATCTTCCTTTTCAATGTCCAAGTCATACTCGGATACTCTTTCCTCAATGCCATCGCACAGTGCTTTTACATAGGCTTCTTTGGGGTGTTCGGACGAGGGAATTACCTCTTCTCCATGCATTGATTTCAGATCCTCATTCCAATCTTTATTGTCGGGGAACACTCTCCAAATATCACAGTCACACACCTCACGGATTCTGTCTGCTATTCGGTATGTACCCTCGATGCCGGGGCCGTCATAATCAAGGCAGAGATATATTTCTTTGATGTTGGGATCGTCCTTCAGCATCCTGATAGCAGAATCACTTGCGGTTGAGCATAGCGCAACGTAGGAATTTTCTTTCCAATTTCTCTTGTAAAGAGTGATATATGACAGCATATCTATGGGTGCTTCAAACACGAAAAGCCTTTCGGAATTTCCTTTCCAATTGAAGCTGCAGGATGCGTTACTGCTCTCTGCATTCCCTTTGAAGTCACTGCTGTTCGTAGCTCTTTTGTGTATGTGCCTTATCTTTCCGTCATTGTCTTTGCCTACAAATACTGCGTTGTGATATTCATTATCCTCGAATATGAGACCCATCTTTACGAACTCATCGACTACTTCTTTGTCTATATACCGAGTGTCACAAAGGTATTTATAGACTCTGTTATTGTTTTCGGCGGCTTTGGGAACCGTGAATGGTTTCTTCGGTTTTTCCCATTCTGATTCCTTCATCACCGTGTATCTTTTTCCGAGCAATTCTTCCATAGCGCCTTTGAAATCCAAGCCGAAATATTTCTTGACAAAGTCTATCGTATGACCTCCGACACGCTCGTATTGGCTATACCATTTCGAGCCCTTTATTGAGACCTTTCCACCAGGTGATTGCCATTCGTATGTGCTTCCAACGCGCTTTGCTGACATTCCCCTGGCTTTGAGAAACGAGACGATGTCCATCGAGTTTGCATATTCTATTTCTTGTTTTGTTATCATTTTTGTTTTTGAAATACTCCAAAAAATATTTTCATTTTTTTGTTGACTTTTTTGCAGAAATCGTATATAATATAGGTGGATGGTGAGCGTCATCTCACCGGTGTGTCCGGCACCTAAAATTCGAAATTGAATCCGAGTGTAAAGATCGGAGCGTTGGCAGGCAACAGAAAAACCTGATTTGATCCCGAGTTTTAGATCGGGGTGTTGGCGAACAACAGAAAAACCGGTCATTAAGGGAGACGAGTAATGCTGCGGTATTACAGTCTCCCTTTAAATTTAATCTCTGATGTCGAAATGAGGATAAAAATGGCAAAGTACACCACAAATATATCAAAGCAAGATGCTATAAAAATAGTTGTTGAATGTGCCGAAAAGTTCAAGAATGAACTTGAAAGCAAATCGCTACTCTTTTTGTGCATTGACAAGCATTATCGTACATCATATCTTGAATGTAGGTTTGAAGCTGTGAACTACTTGCATCTGACAGGATTAAAGGTACGAGAAGTCTCTGATGAATTTGGTACGCACAAAATATCAGCGCGTGATTTCTATGAAAAATGTTTATCCCATCATTTAACCGTTAATGATTTCGACTTTGCAAAAGACGGAACTACACCTTTGAAATTGGCGGTATTAAACCATGTGATTTGTAAAAATCTATCCGCTAATGAAATAGGAGATTTCAACTCATCTACTCCACTCCTGCGTACAGACAAATTGGTTGGAAGTGTAACCGCCTGCATGGGATTTATTAACGTAAAAGGTGTTTTCACTCCGAATACAGTCCTAAACAAAGATGTTAGGGATTACATAAAAGATTCGGTAAGGATCATCGCCACCTTTAGAAAAAGCAATGCCGATGATATGTATTCCGAGCTTACATATAAAGCTAAAAAGGTTGATTGGACCAGAATTAAAATCCCCGATGAGCTTCTGTACCTTGAGCAGCTTCTGCAATAAATATCACATCGAAACAACTTATACTTACAAAGCAGAGCTTTACTCCGGCTCTGCTTTTTTTATGTCATCGTAAGCTCCGCATTCTTTTTGTCTTCGATTTCCTTTCTCAAACGTTTATCGATTTCGGGCAAATTCTTTGAACTGTCATATCCGAGTTTGTCCGAGAAAGTATTAGCGAGTCCTTTGAACAGTCGGGTTACCGATGTCGCAGAGACTCGCTTTCTTGATTGGTAATAAGCCTTTTTCTGTTGCTGATAGTTGCGTTGGCTGTTGCCGTTGTCCTTTTCTTTTTTATTCTCTTTTTCGTCTTCGCTTTGGGTACTGTTGCTCCTTTTTTGCGGAGGCGGAACGGTCTTAATTTTTTCGTTGTCATTTTCCAAAATTCTCAGCGCCTCACGTATAATATCGTTTTTGAGACTCTTGAATTCATCGTTCTCCGACAGCCTTATTTTAGGCGGAACGTTTTTGGAATACATACGAAGGATTTTGTATTTTTCTTCATACCACATGTCATAAAGCTTTGCTATATTCTCTTCCTCCGAGAGCAGATCTACGATAGAATCTATCAGCTCCTTGACATCTTTTTTCAGATAACCGTACCGCTTTTTTGCCTTGGTATTGTTTAGACGAATGGACAGCTCGATGAGCTTGTTTTGTATCTCTTCGTTTTCATAAACGCCGAGGTTTATCTGACTGAAAATCTCGTCGAGCATCGTCTTCCACCCTGCCTTTAACTCGTTTCGCTTTTTGGTTTGTTCCTCAGCAGAATGATACATTTCATCACGGAATATATCCTTTGCAAATGTGGAGCGAAGTTTTTCAACACCTTGTCGAGTTAAGAATCCGCAGTCATCTCTGTCTGTATAAATCATGACGTGGATGTGCGGATGATGGCTCTCGTTATGGAACGCACCATACCATTTTAGAGCCGTCATCGGTATCTTAAAAGCCTCGGCGATTTCTTCCGTTTTTGACCTCAATAGCTCTCGCCATCTCGATGCAGTATCGTAGCTCAATCTCTCCGCATCCTCACGTCTCAGCGATATTATCATCGTCCAAAGGTTTCCGGAATGCTCAGATATTTCTTTCGAAACCTTTTCAAGATCTGCGTCTCCCGACATGGCAAAAAGACCGTGAGAGCCTGTTTTTTCTACCCTCGGTCTTGTTGCAATATAGTCGGCATAGGTATTGTACTTGGAAATCTTTACGTTATCTTCTATCGCTCTTGTTATGAATTCACTGGCATTTCTGACTGTAGGATTCCTGATATAATCCTCGTACTCAAGCATCTCGGTGCTGTCCGGATAATCACGTAAGAGCTTATCGATCAGAGATTTTTGGCTCTCGGTGACGGAGTGATTATCGGTTTCGCTTTGCAAAAATTCCACACCATCTCGCGTAGCAATATACCTCGCATACCTTCCTCTTTCCGATACTTTGCTTGGTTTATAGTATCTGAATTTGGTGACTAAGTTTGCCATTTAATCGCTTCCTCATACGAGATAGTTCCGTTGATTCGTTTTACCTCTTTCACGCAATCTCCGCGTAATTTATTCAGCGCTATGTCGCTGATTCCTTCTCGAACCGCAAGGATATTTTTTATCATACTGAGTTCAACAGCTATTCTGAAAAGCGATCCGTTGTGTCTGTTTTCGTTGTCATTCATAAGACTTTTTAGAGTTAACAGTATCACCTTCGGAACATATTCCTCGTTGAGAATAGAGTTAGAAACGTATCCACCATAAAATTTTATAGCTTTCTCTATAAATTCGCTTATGCACGAGCAGTTATCTTTTTCGTATAATTCTCTCGCAATATCGAGAGAAGAGTCTTTGATATACAGGGCAAATTTGTGCTTTTGATCTTTTTCGTTTTTTTCTTGATTCATTTCGCCTTTTCACCTCCGATCCATATTTGCATCCACGGAAAAACTTTGAAAATGCTTATTATCTCTTCCTTCAGACCCATAAGCTTACCCATATTCCGCTTTTGTGACCCACACTTTATTTTTTTGTAGAAGCCCAAAAAGCCTTGTGCGGTCGGCTCTGCCGTCCGCTGTGAGTCGGGTGTGGGAGGTCTTTGACCCACACCCTTTCTCCTGCTAAAAAATCCACCCTGCTATTTTCGGTGCAAAGCGTCAGCAGAACTTGCTTTGTTCGAGGTTCTCACTCTTCCACGGATGCCTCAAAAATCGCTCACAATCGCTTTTCTTTCCTCGGCGTGTTCGCATCCGTGCCGAGCCTCCGAAACTCTCACACGGGCTAAATTCAGGCTTTCTGCTTTGGTCTTTGCGTTCCCGGTTTCCCCTTTCGCTCGAGGAAGGTTTGAACCTTTTGCGGTACTGTTTTTTCGTACAGATTATCCATCATTGATACCAGCTCCGACTCAAGGTTTTTGCCTTTTTCATCGAGGAAAACTTTCAAGGCTTCAAGGCGTTCTTCGTCATATGTAATTTGGATGTTTGGCATCGCTTATTTACATCGAGAGACCGAAGCCCTCGGATTCTTCTTCATCTTCGTCCTCATCGTAATCGTCATCTTGATCTTCCTCATCAAACTCGTCCTCGTTGAGTTCCTCATCTTCTTCATCAGTGTCCTCGATGCTCTCATCATCCTCATACTCATTGTCCTGATCTTCGTTCTCGATTTCATCATCGAAAGCTTCATCGGCTTCTTCGGTTTCTTCGGATTCATCGTCGAGTTCCTCGTCGTTCTCATCTGTTTCTTCGAGCATTTCGGATTCGAGCTCATCCTCGGTTTCTTCGATGTCCTCATCGATCTCTACTTCGGCTTCTTCAAGAGCTTCATCTTCCTCGTCAAATTCTTCGGTTTCATATTCTGCATTGTCTGCTTTCAATGCAGCCGCTTTTTCCGCACGCTCTGCGAGATCGCGTTCAATCTCATTTTCAATAAGACCGACAACAAAGTCTTTCTGACTGATATTATTTCTGCGAAGATAATCTTTCACCTTCTGGAAGAATTCCTCGGGGACCTGAAATGCAAGTGTTCTCATTTTTTCCATACCTTTTACCTCTGTTTCGTTTATTTTAGGGTGTAGTTCATTTTCAAGGGCGCGAGATACAAACTCTGCCATTGTCATATTGTTTTCTTCGATAAACCGTTTAACCTCTGCGTGAAGCTCGGCATCTACTTTAACGGTTATACCTTTTTTATTTTCTTCCATCCGTACTCTCCTTTTCTATATAATTTCGGATAGCATTTTCAAGGAGTTCTTCAAGCGTGACTCCTTGTTCCTCTGCTCGTTTTTCGAGCAGTTCTTCATATTCTGTTGGAATAATAATTTCGAATTCCATTTTTTCTCCTTGCTTTTTTACATATTTAGTGATATATTTTCATCTTCCGTTTCTCCAAACCTATCCTCTATGTTCGGACAAAACACGGTATGAAACATCAAGTCAAAGTCCTCGTTGGTTTCTATATCCGCAACCGCTTCATCACCGCAAAGGCAATCTTTGATTCTGTCGAGAAGATCTTTGTCGTTGGGAAGCTCTACTGCATACCTCTCATTTATTTCCGAAAAAGGAATGTGAAGATTTCCGCTTAAAGTATCTCTTGTTCCTTCTTCAATGAGATAATCTGCTATGGTTTGTGCGTAGTTATCTCTGTTAAAGTACGGCACAAGAGTGGTGTATCCCATCTCTCTTATTTCATCATCGGTCATACCGAGAACCTCGGAAAAGGTATTGTAGAGTTCGGCGCCTGATTCATTCTCTGCAAGCCAACACAACGCTCTTCCAAACAGTTCATAGATTCTGCAACTCTCCGCATCCCATTTTGCTTCGATAAGCTGGCTATAGCATCCGTCAACGTATTTCGCAATTCCGACGAGCAAAGACGAGTATGTCATATCCGGAATTTCGTGTCCTACCGCAAGGGTAAACTCATCAATGACATTTACACAGGCATCATCATTCGCAGAGTAAATCTGACAGAAATGTCCTATGCAGGTTTCTAAATCTGCATCCGGATTTTCTCGTCTTCTGATTTCGTAATCGACAACGCTCGATATTTTGAATCCTCTGTACTTTGTCATTTTACATACCGCCCATTCCTATGTTATAATCTTCTTCGTCTATATCGTATTCTTCATCTTCTTCCGGCTCACGGGTGATCAAATCAAAGAGCGAACCGTCTCGAGAAGATATCAAGCCGTAATTTGTGAATTTGCATTCCATCCTTGAACTTAACTTTTCACCCTCGCGGTTTGTTGCTATAGAGTCAAGCCAACTTAAATCAAAATCCGTCGGCAAATGAAGCGACAGATATGTTCTGAAATATGTTTCGGGGGTTGACATGTTCGGATTGAATTCATACCTATCGAAGTTCTCTGCGATGTCGAGCAGTTCGTCTAAGCTTTGAGGTTTCTCGGCTTCAAGTATAGCCTTGTATTTTGCCTGTGAAAAAGCAGTACTGCCTACAATGAAGGCAGATAGCTCATTGAGCTTATCAAAGTCGTGCATATCTGGGAACATAGAGCTTTCGATTTGAGGAATGATGGAAGCGAAATCCACATAGAGAGCATCTCTTATATCATCAACTCCAAGCCTCGTTTCAGCCTCTCTTATTTCTTCATTGTCGGCGGGAAGTTTTATTATAACAGACGGAGACGTAAGATTTCCTTCATCATCAACCGGAAGCTTTGTAAGCTCCAATCTGAAGGCAAAGGTGTTTGACAGCTCTGATTGAGGCAACCTGCCTTTGTAAATTTCTTTCAATTCATAGTCGTTTGTGACGATATATTTGCCCCTGTTAAAAATGCCGCCATCCTCTTTTCGCTGGAGTTCTCCGACGGTCATTCTATCAAGAAGATATAATGACTCTTTGGGGATGGCGGATACATCGGGGTGCATATCGTTTTCTATCACGAATTCTCCGAGCATCTTTAGGTTTGTTACACCGGATATAACCGAAACCTCATCAAGCCCATATGTAAGATTGATGAGTGTTTTCATACTCACCGGATCATCATCTTCCGCGATGTATTTTCTCCATACGGAATTAAGCACGGCTATCTCGTCATCGTCAAGCTCCGAATATCTTTGGGCAAGAAAATTCAACTCGAGAACCGAGGGAGAGTCAAGGCGCATATTGGTTAGAGGAGGAAACACACTGCTATTATAAACGGCAGCATTCAATGGCGACTCATAAGCGGATGTTAGCCTTGCACGTTGAAAGGCATCCTTTATTTCGTATTCCTCGGCGGGCAAACTTAAATCCGAATAAACCCACTCCCCGCTGATTCTGTCAAGGTTCGAAATTTCCAACCGTATTGTCTTTTCGTTCATTTTCTTTTCCTCACGTTTTACATTGTTATGATACCGTTTGGATGCGACCAGTTTTCTTCACTTTCAATGTCATCGATATCTATATCTGAGTCCTCTGTGTTTGTGCGCTTGAAATCCGTTCCGTCAAAACAGGAATTGTGAAATCTTGCGTTGAATAAATCGCATTTATCCATCACAGCTTGAGCAAAATTAGCGTGGTATCCTATCACTTGACTGAAGTTGCATCTGCTGAATTTTGTACCTCGAAATACAGCTTCATCTATCGTGGCATAAGAGAAATTGGTGTCTATAATTTTGGCATCAGACATTTTTGCAAAATTCAGAGACGCACCCGTAAGATTGCAGTTTTCAATCGTGCACCCCTCAAACAATGCGCTGTTCAAATCCGCGTTGTATAGATTAATATTTTTCAGATGGCAATTACTGAAATCTGCTTTCTCACCGCCATCTTCATCGTTCAGCCACAGCAGATGCTTTGCGCATTTAAGCCGTATTTCCTGGTCGGAAAGCTCCACCTTATCATCGGTAGATATGACCTCTTTTTCTTCTTCGGAGGACACCCATTTTCTGTAGTCCTCGTCGCTGCAATATCCGGCTAACATGTAGGAGAAGTCTTTTATCCTTTCGGCATCGCAACCGGACAGAGCTATCTGTACACCGTAATCACCTTCAAAGATTCTCACGACCTTTGCCGAGAGAACGTCTGCCCAATCCTTTTTTCCTTGCTCGGTCAGCGTATCCTGATTCAATTCCACGATGGTCGCAAGCTCGTGTTCTTCATCGTTATCTACGAGATGTATGTCCTCAAGGTTGCACCCCATAAGAGAAAACACCGTCATCAGCTTTTCCGACGTCGGTGTGTTTTCGGGAGTTTCGGAGAGATATTCGGTTATCTCTATGCAGTCCTCGGTTGCGATTACCTCGCTTATTTCATCTCGGCTTTTAAGCTCGTCTATGATCATTTCGCCTATTCCGTTTTCTTTGGTGACGGTAATATCGAAATGCTCCTTGATGTCATCGAAGCCGATAACCCAAGATCCGCTATCAAAATCACCGAATTTTCCCTCTATGATCTCGTCGACGATATCCTTAATCTGATTCTTGATCATCGGCTTCGCATAGGGTAAAAACGAACTGTATCTTGCGTAATGTGCACCCTCGCTGTTCACGAGGATTCCGTCTTCACTCTCGGAATTTAGGACGAGAAGAGAGTCGGCATATCCGTCTTCCCTTACGCACAGCTCATCCGCAAACTTTTCTATGAATGAGAAGTCATCAAGCAGATGCTTGGAGAAATATTCGAATTGCGACGGCTCTAATGTTGTTACCGCTACCACCCGAAACTTATCGAGGAACATCTCCTGATCCTTTCTTCGGAATTGTGTTGTTCCTTTCATTTTGTATCCTTTCTTTTACTGTTATTGTGAATATAACGAACCGATCTGTTCGCGTTCTTCTTCGCTGAATGTCACCGAGAACGTGTTTTCTATATTCGTAAGGCAATCCACATCTTCGGTTTCATTCAGAAAGCACTCGGCATATCTTTCATAGAAGCCTTCCTCGGTTTCCTTGCCCGCCAAGCAAGAGATGAATATCGTCTTTGCCTTTGACGCATCGGTCACGGTAAGCCCCTTTTCGAGGAAGACTCTTTCTATTTCGGATAGCTCGTCCTCATAGGATTCTATGACTTCTCGGTACTCGCTCGGAATGTTATTGTAGATATCATCATAGCTTAACTCCACGGTTAAACCGTTTGACATCCACCCAAAGAGACCGAGAACTACTATAAGGGGTAAAAGGACGATAAAAAGGGCTATGCCTATAACATAGCCGAGGAATTTTCTGCCCTTTTTATCTCCCACAAGGATTTCGATTATTTTCTTTACTGCCTTACCTATCGCCGCCCAAAATCCGGCATCCACCTTCCTTCTTTAAGTTTTTATTTTCTCCTTTACTGACACATGACAGAATAATCGAAGTCCTCAAGCTCACAAACAAACTCTTCGGGAGTCTTGCCGTACTCTTCCATAATGGTTTCGGCTATCATTTCCTTCATGAGCTTTGCCTCGTCCTCGGTAGGCTTATAGGTCACGTATTCCTCTCCGTCATCGTCCTTTATTACGTACTCACAAATAAGGTAATCTTCAAGAGGATTATATATCGCATAAAGATCTACCGTCTTTTCATCCGCTTCCCAAGGAATAAGGTCAAACTTCTTTATAACGTCAAACCATGTTTCGAGGTAAACTCGGAGATGGAAGCTGTTATCGGGATCGATCTCCATATCCCGGTCTACCTCTATGTCTTTCCTTTCAAGCTCAAGGTTATCTTTCATTATCTTCCTCCGGCTGTTCCGAAGAGCCTTGCCTTATATTCGGGAGCTATTACCTGAAGGAGGTATCTTTCGTTTCCGCACTTAAAAAGGCAGGTACCTCTTTCGGGATACTTTATAAGCTCATATTCCGACTGCTCAAGCTGCAGGGCATCTATAAACTCTCTCGGATTTATGTTTCCCGCATTGAAAAGAAATTGATGTGTCGGGATCGAGAAGAGAGGCTTTGTCAGCTCCTTTACTTCGGGCAACAAAAAGTCCTCAATGTTCTGTGATGCCAGAATAATTGAGGATTCCTTTTTTCTTACGCGCTTTGATGCGTTTCGGATATATTCAATTGCCGTTGTATTTGTGAGGAAGAGATAAAGCTCGTCTATGGAGGCTGCCGTGTGTCCTTTGGTTAAGAGCTTATGATTCATGTACGAAAGGATGTTGAAAAGCATTGCATCCTTGAGCTTCTTGTTTGCTTCCATAAGTCCTTTAACTCCAAATACAAGGAACTTATCATCGGTTATATTGGTGTGACCGTTGAAGAATTTGCTTTCAGCTCCTACGCACATTGAGTTCAGTCCGAGACAAAGCTCACGGAGGAGCTCTTCCGTGAAGAGGGATTTCGAGCCCTTTTCATATCTTTGGTATTCGCTTTCGACCATTGCGTAAAGATCTTCCATCACGGGATAATCTTCCGCTTTGAATTTGTCAAAGTCGGTGTGATCGGTGATGCCGAACTTCATGTACAGTCTTGTGAGAAGTATCTCGAGGGCATCGATCTGCGCAGAATCGAAATCCTTATAGACTCTGAAGAAGTCCTTTAGGAAGGATATGTGCTGTGAGAGTCTTGTGGATTTTCTGAAGGCTTCGGGAGCATCCGCATCCACCTCTCCTGTATTATCCGTCCACTCCTTCGGCTCAAGCACGTTTATAATATACTGACCGCCCATAAGGTCTATGTAGCATCCTCCGAGATTGTTGCAGAGATCCTCATACTCTTGCTCCGCATCGAGGCAGATTATTGATTTGCCCGACATTCTTATGTTCGTAAGAAGGAGCTTCAAGAGATAGGATTTACCTTGTCCTGAGTTACCGAGTATCAAGATGTTTGAGTTTGTTTTATCATCGGCACGTCTGTCAAAGTCTACGATGATGTTCGTACCGAACTTATCTCTGCCGATATAAAATCCTCCGGGATCGGTCTTACCCGAATAGTTGAATGGATAACAATTAGCCACCGAGGACGCGGGCAGGACTCTCTCGAACTGCACTCCGAACATATTCGTTCCGCAAGGCATGCAAGAGAGAAATCCTTCAAGCTGCCTCATCGAGAGCCTGTCCACGGAGAGCTTTTCTCTCGTCATCTCCATAGCCACGTCGGATTTTAATTCTTCAAGCTTTGTGAGGCTGTTTGCTGACAGCTCCATAAACACAGCACAGTGCAAGAGAGGCTCTCGGTTTTTACGAAGGTCGTTGAGAAGCTCAACAACGTCACCGAGGTTTCCTTCTCCCGTTACCATATCCTCGATATCGTTGGAGGTAGCAAGGAGTTTATTTTTTCTCGTTGCGTTCTGGAGTATCTTTGACTGTTCCATAGCATCAACGTATCGTGTGTACATATGGAGCGTTACCGCTTCCTTGTCTCCGAATCGGGCGAGTATTGCCTGATCTGTAGTTACGGGAGGATATTCTTTAATTGCCCATATACAACGGTAGCTGTCACCGCATATAAAGTATTCGTTAAAAAACTTAATGGTTGTGGGCGCAACCATATCGAAGAAGTCCTTTACATAGGCTTCGCTATGCACGGCATCTCCGGGGAGTCGGTCTTTCTTTGCCATATTGTTCCTTTCTCGTTTAATCCGGTATGATCCACTTCCTGATCATGCGCTCACCGTCGATGTCATCGATTGGGTCTTCGCATATATGTCCGAAGTATCTCGATATAAATCTCTTTATATCATCCTTATTTGCTCTGCGGCAATCGAAGCCCTGATCGTTTATCTGCTTTTCGAGCCTATTGAGAACGCTGAAGCTCTGCTCGTTGTTTGCGTGCTGTATTCTGTAACAGAACATAAACTCTCTTGCGGTTGACATCTGAAGCTGTATATCGTCAAGGAATTTCATATCCTTTCGGAGCAATAGCTGAACCTTTAGATTGTCTTCCTTTTCTGCCTTTCTCGCAAGGGATAGCTTGTTATGCTCAAAATTCTCACGGGCATCCGAGCAGATTATCTCCAGGTCCGGCTGAAGAGACAGAAGCTGCATGAGATGCTGAATCTTCAAGGATATATTCGTTTCGGATAAAACGGATATGTTTGTCGGCTGAACTATAAAATACACGAGCTCACTGCCGTCATAGGTCTCAAGACCGTTTCTTGAAAAATTGCTTATTCCGATCAACTCGGCTGTAGACTTCTTTGTCTTTTTCGCCATTTTATCTTCTCTCCTTCCATTCAAAATACTGTTGCGTTGTCACGAAGTATCTGAAAGCTCTCTTTAGGAAGTCAAGGATTGAATATTCATCTATTCGGATGGTCAAAAAGCCATATAGGACGGTCAGAGCTGCAGGAAGTACAAAGTTTATTTTTGCCCATGATACAACCGATACCGTCAAGGCTGCACCCAAGATGATTATATCCCTTAAACTCCAAAACCATAGCTTTACCTGAGTTCGCATGTTTTGCGGATATATGTATTGTCTTTTCATTTTTTCTCCTTATTTCTTAGCGATGGCACGTCCGAGATTTATAGCTGTTGTTGTGGTATGGACGGCACTCATCACGTTAAATCTTGTGCTTGTATCAAGACCGTACTGTTGAGCAATTCTCGGCACTTCGTTTGCGGCAAGCATTACTCCAAGACCCACAAGAGGCTGATCCGGGATGGTTATTAAACCTAAAAACAGAAGAGTGGTTTGCATAAAGGTAGTAAAGCATATAGCTATTATCTGCTTGCACCAACCTATAAAGCCGTCTGTGTATCCCCTCGGAAGGCTGAACATATGCAAAGATCCTACCGCTATTTGTGTCAGAAGTATTCCGCCTCGCTTGATGTTGGAGAAAAAGCATTTTATTACACAGTATCCGAGGCATATCAGCATGAGCAAAGCAAGTAAGGGACCTACTGTCATCATATAACTGTGGTTAAACATCATCATTGCTTTATGAGCCGCATTTTGCATGCCCATATGCTGACCTACAACGTCCGCTATCAGATCCTGTGCAAAGGTATTTTGAAGATTTACGCAGAATCTGAAAAGCTGTACCGGTAATACTGTAAACAGGTTTACCGCAAGCAATCCCCAAAGAAAAGGCAGGACCTGCCTTTTTACATTCAGTCTGCCCATGGTTTGGTATTCTATGGCTATATCGAATATTGCTACGATAAGACCGCATACGAACAAACCCCAACCAAAGTATGAGAAGAACTTTAAGGCTGACTGCACCCATTGCAAATCAAAAAGAGAGGCGCCCACGTCGGTCATCATTGTGAAGAAGTTGGAAAGGCCGTTATAAACCGCTGTGTACAGCCATTCCATAAACTTTCCCCAAATGCTGTTCGAGACAGCCTCCCATGCAGAGGATATTGAATTGCCAATGGAATCACCTACTCCGCTGATTAAATCCTTTATCCAATCGAACATTCATTTTCTCCTTTTATAAAATTGCTTCTCGGCGGTTGCCGAGAAGCATCTTTCTTGCCCTTACATTCCGAGAATGTTCCAGATGTAAAGAGGGCAAGTAAGGGAGAAAATGAGCGTTGCAAGGAGGATCGCAGGAGGCGCCCATTCGAACTGTCCGTGCTTTCTGTAGTCCATATACGCCATTGCTATCTTTGTGAAGAAGAGCACGGCAAGTATAAGGTCGATTATGGGGAAGACAACATTGTCAACGACCTGCTTGATCTGCCCCTTGGCGGCATCCCACGTATCCTCTACAGCTCCGGCCACGTCACCGGGTGAAGAGGATGTTGCCGCACTTCCGCCGCCCTGGAAGCTTCCGCCGTCTGCTCCTCCTCCGGGACCTGCCGCAAAGGCAGACAAGGCGAGCATTGAACACAGCATCAGCGCCATGACAAGCGCAATTAAAATTTTGTTACGCGTTTTTCTCATTATGTACCTCCGTTTTTTCTAAATATTTTTCAAAAGTTTCTCTTGTGATGTACAGCACCCTTTTGCCCTTTTCCATAGCGAAGCATATTTCGTCTGTCATCGAGGTGGTGATCGTATCGCCGAAATACCAAAGCTCGGAGCACGAGGAAAGGAGGGAGAGCTTTGCTGTTTTATAAAACCCTCTGTCCTCTTTCTCATCAGCGAAAAATTGAAGAAAATGGATAGACGGAGCAAGAGGAAGATTTCCCATATCCTTTATGTATTTGCAAAAGGCTATTACCTCCTTTTTCTCCGTCTCGTTCTCAATGCTTTTATGGCATACATATATCTTCTTCATCACTTTTCTCCTACGTAGAAATCGTCATAAAGTGTACCGCTTATGCTCATATTGGTTGCCGAGGTCACGGAATAGATCATTCCGGCAGGTGTCCATACTTCTCCCACATGAAGGGTAACAACGTATTGTCCGTTCTCCATCCAAAGCGGAATGAAATGTACCGACTCGTTGGTTTTGGAGTTCTCATTCGGAACAAACTCGAACGTATTTCCGTTCTTAACGAGTGTGGCAGCGCATCCGTTATTTGATGAGTATCCGAATTCGGGGAACATTGCATATACCGTCTGTATTGAAGTATAGGCATTACTGCTCGGAACTGCGTATCCCGAAAGTGTGGTTAATGCGGGTGTATAATTGATCTTAATACCGTATCCCGATTTGATCGTCCAATTGCTTCCGTTTTTAACCGCGCTCGTTACGTTATCCGATGGAAGAAGGGTTGGTGTATTCGTACTGATTCCTATTCCGTATTCCGACAGAACAAGCTCACCGCTTGATGTATATGACCACTGATTCCATGTAGCCGTTCCGTATGAATTCGAGGGTGCGGCAGTTGGAGCATATCCTTCGGGAGCAACCGTGTAGCTTGTATCCGTAGGCTGTGAATCCATTGCCCCGATAATTTTCGTAGTAAACTCCGTGGTGTTGTTTCCCGTATCAGTCTCGCTGACACCTCCGATTGAATTTACCGTTCCGCTTATGTATACGGTCTTTCCCGCAAGACCTTCAGGCACCGCCCACTTGAAATAGACGAGATTTGTGTTCTTCGCGGGTATAACGGCTTCGTTCAATGTTTTGGTTGTTATGGTTTGTTTTGTTCCGCTGTCATCGTAGTAATATGCCCTGAACTTAACCGAATTGTTGTTATCCGGGAGGATATCATATTCACCGTCATTGAAGATAATAAAGCTCGTCACTACCTCCGTACCCTCGCGATAGCTCGCATTCGGAGCAATGGGAGATATATACAGATCATATTTGTATGGAGTAACGTCTACGTATGTAGTCACCAAGTTATCATTCGGATCGGTTTCATTGTTTCTGTCTGACCAGTTTACCCTTGCCTGAAGAGTATTGGAGCCAATGGGTTTACCTACATTTAGCGTGAAGTTGACTGTCGCAACGCCATATGTAGACAGATTTATCGTTTTGGATGCAACGACATTTCCGTTATACAATAGCTCAACGGGGATGTTATAGTAGGGTTTATTTTGGCACCAGTTATCTACCCTTACAGAAACGCTCGTATCGGAATATTGCTCGATGGAGCTTGGGTTAACGGTAAGGTTTGATACAGAAATATCGTAATTATCCTTTCTCCATACGGCATAGAGCGTTATTGATGCATTGACGGTATAGACATCTCCCGGCTGATACGTTGCCGAGGTAGCAGTTGAAGAAGCGCTCCAACCGAGGAATTTATATCCGCTTCTTGTTGGGGTTGTACTCGACAAGGTGGCGCTAACATTCTCGTTTTTTATCTGACTGCTCGGAGCGCCTGTTCCACCGTTTGCATCATAGCTTATGATATAGGATGACGGCGCCTTTACCCAAACCGCATAAAGGGTTGCGGATGCATCGGCAGTATATTTACCGCCGGGATAATAAGTGGGCGAAGATGCCGTGGAGCTTGTACTCCATCCTGCGAAGGTATATCCGCTTCTCGACGGTGTCTTGGTAGACAGAGTCAGATCTGTGCCTTTGGTTTTGGTTTGTGCTACGGGAGCACCGTTACCGCCGTTTGCATCGAAGCTTACGGTGTACGTCGGTGTTGTTTCTACCCACACTGCATATAGCGTTACCGGTTTATTCTCGATGTAGGTACCTCCGGGGACATACTTTACAGCTTGTACGGGTCCGGGTGTTGTTGCCCAACCTGTAAATCTGTATCCGTCACGTGTAGGCTTGGTGCTTCTCAATGTAAGAGGTACATCCGGAGTTTTATACTGCGTTGCGGGCGCTCCTGTACCGCCATTGGCATCATACTTTACCGCATATCCCGAATGTTGCCATACAGCATATAGGTTCATATGAGAGTTTGAGGTGTAGGTTTCTCCGGGGTAGTACTCAACGGTATCGTCACCTGGAGAATAGCTCCAACCTACAAAGCTGTATCCCTCTTTGGTTGGTATTTCCGTAGAGAGATTTATGTTCGTATTGTAATACTTTGTTTGAGAGGCAGGCGCACCTGTACCGCCGTCGGCATCGTAGGTGATCGTATATGACTTAATTTTGTATTTGAAATCAACATTAAGCGTTCTATTATCAAACCAAAAGTGATTGCGCCCTTCTGCACTTTCGCCAGCATCATTCCATTTCGCATCGTAGTTTTCTACAGGCGTGTTAGGATACGCATCTATCATATCCCAATTAAAATTGCCTGCGAATTTAGACGCATAACCATCCATCAGCTGATATCCTGTAATGCTTTTGCTGTATGCAGACCAATATTCGTCGTAAGTCTGTACCGCTGATGATGACTCATAAATAGATTCGCTACCATCGGCAGCAACGAGAATGTGTCTTACTGTTGTAGTACATGTCTGAGGAGTAAAATAAACCTTGCCGTTATATGTATTACCGCTTAGATAAAAGAATTCGGCACCTACAATAATATGCCAGGCTCTGCCATCATACAGCGTATTACCTCCGAATCCGGTCGCCACCTCACAGTCTATAAGAAGATTCCAAGGTAAATCACAGTGACTGTAATCATACCCCCATAGATGGAGCGACTCACACCAATACCAGTTTAGCGGACCTTTCATTACCATTTTCTTTAAAAGATGGCCGTCCTTGGTGCTGTAGGCAGAAATGTTTACCGTCTTTTCCGTACCGTTTTTATTCTCAAAGTACAATGTACCGCCATCCGGATAATCGGCTGATGCACTTGTAGGAATAACAAGAATGGCTATTAAAGAGCTCAAAATCAAGACAGCCGAAACGAACTTAATTATTACCTTTTTCATCGTTTCTCACCTCCGAGATACTTGGATGTACCGTCATAGTAATCTGCAATCGTTTTGTTTCCGTTCATATCCTCACCGAAAATATCACGCATGTTTTCACAAAGCAAAACGTAGTCCGGTGTACCTTCCTCGAATGCGTCATATAAGATTAAAAGCCATTCGGGAGTGTATTTTGTATTCGCGAGGTAAGAAGAATAGATAAGCTGCGCAAGTCTTATATCGTATTCTTTAGCGCCTTTTTCTGCCAGTTTGCAAACTATAGTATGCAAAGTACGCTCTAAATTGCGATCACACTCTCTTTCTCCTCGTTCTTCTACCCACTCGTCATAGATGCAATATTTCTCGTATTCATCTTTCCATTCCAATTGGATTCCCAGCTCTACGTCAGAAAAACAAATTGTTATTTCCGTAGGTGCAAGGGTTTCTTTAAAAACGAATCGACAATCGTCTGTTCTGCGTATTTCAAGCACCTCAGCGGCTCTGAAGCCTACTCCCTCGATTGTATTCCCCGACTTCAGAATCACCCTTTTTAGTCCGGAGAGAAGGTCATCGGTTGCATAACCCGACAGTTGGTCATAGCACACGAAATACAGCCTTTGGGCATACCATATGGGTTCTATGGGATATCCGTCATCGGCAAATGAGTTTGCTATGATTATTAGGTTTTCCCTCATTCCGGTGTAGTCGCGCACCTTAACCTCTCGGCACACAAGATCTCCCTTTTCATCGGTATAGTAGCTGCCGTTTTCGTTAATGAGGGGAATCAGATAGCTTGTTCTTGCTATTGTCTTCATTATTCCCGATTCAAGCAATACTTCACGCTCGGGAGTTATAGTTGTGTTACCTACAAGTGGTATTATTTTTTCATAGGTCACCTCTTCGCCGCCTATAAGACCCGATCCGTTTGGATCAATGATCGGGTCGGGCAATTCCTCGGAATTTTCGTCTTCGGTTATCTCGGTGTTTTCTTTGTCTAATGAGGGAAGATTTTTTTCCTTCAGACAGATGGCTACCGTCAGTACGATTGCTAAAAAAGCAATAAGAGAAGCCGTTATTATAAGCACCTGCTTTTGCCTTTTGCTGAGTTTGTTTTTTTCTTTTTTCTTTTCCTTATTCTCCATCCTCATCCCCCTTTGTTCCGTATATTACGTCACCAACGGTTGCTGATGGATCGGGATTCTTGACGGGAGGAAGATTTTCGTTAATGTCGAGGTTTAGGTTGTTATCGCCTATGGTCGGCTCATTGTTCTCTTCTTCGGATTCTTCGTTTTCATCCTCTCCGTCTGTTTTATCTTCGGTGCTCGGAGTATCGGGCTTTGTGATGGGTAGGATTACAGGCTCTTTGCTTTCATCCTCCGTATCGCTCGTCTGCCCAAGCTGCTCCGATACCTTTTCTTCTGTGGTTATCAGCACGACCGCCAAGGTGATCGATGCAACAATCAACAGAATAATTCCTACAATTAAGTATGGTCTCAATATGTTTCTCCTTTATTTGAATTTGTAATAGCTCGTGACCGTTACGGGTATACGAAGATCTGCGTACCTTGTTCCGTTCCATTCTATCGGGAAACATGCTGTATAGCTTATTTTCACACCAAAGCCGTTGCCCGACAGAGTTACAATCTCCGGTCTTTCCATACGGACACCGTTTTTGTAAATATATTCGGTGTCAGTATTATTTGGAAATCCCACGGCACGCATAGCTCCGGCTTCAAGCTCGCCCCAATCGATATATTCAGCAAAGTATTGTCCTTGCTTTAAGGAATTGAACATTTCAACAGAATAGTCCGAAATAAATCCGTCGAGCTTGGCTTTCGTATCCCGCTTCTGCGCTTGTACCTGAGCCGTTAAGCCCATATACAGAATAAGCACCGAGACAAGCATTGATATGAATATTACGATAACGCAAAGGTAAATGTAACTTTCACCCTTTTTATCTTTTAAGATTTTCATTCACTCGCCTCACTTCCAATACACACGGGATATTCCCGATGCACTTGCCTTCAAGGGTACTGAATGAATTGTGTTTCCGAATCCCATAAATGAAATTTTATAGGTCACCGTGCATTCTATAGTGTCACCGAGCTGAACCTTGCCGCTTGAATCGTAGAGCACACTTCCGTCAAAGGAATATCCGAAGTCTATGCCCGTCTTCTCAGACAGTGATTCGGCATAAGCATCTATTGCTGTCGTTCCGTGCTGTGATGCATACTCAACGAGCTGATCGGTTACGGTCTTGAGGTTTTGGGTTAGGGCTACAAGAGACACAACGTTAACTACAAAAACGAGAACGAAGGATACCATCATTATCGTTACGGCAACGTCGATGTATCCTTCGCCCTTTTTATTCTTAATGCTTTTCATCATGTCATAAGCCCTCCCAGCGAACCTATAAGAACGCTTCCGATTACCACAACGTAAATAAGCATAAAGCAGATAAGAAGTATCATTGAAAGCTTTCTTACTCTCTTCGGGGCCTTGTTAGCCTCGATCTTCAAATTCTGCCTTTGGTAGTCGGAAAATTTGAGATTCAAAGTTCCCCAGTATACCGTTGTTTCATCGCCTCGGATAACACCTATAAGTCCTCTTGTAATGTCTGACATCATGGATGAGCCGACACGGGACTCAAGTCTTGTGAGAGCTACCTCGTAGTTACCGGATCGCATATCCGCTACGGTTATTTCAAGCTCTCTCTTAAGCTCATCACCCGCACCGTCCTTGTATCCGTCGAGAATTCCCACAACGTCTCTGCTGTGGTATAAGGTCTTCTCTATGGTGGATACAAGTCTCGGAAGTTCAAGCTCTATCCTTCTTCGCTTCTCCTTGATTATATTACCAACCTTTTTTGACTCGTTGTAATACATAAGCACGGCAATAAAGACTATTACCGCCGAGATCATCGGAGCGAAGAATATAAACGGAATGGCAAAGGCGCCGATAAATACAGCCTTGACGATACAGTTGGCAACGTAGGTTTCGGGTGTCATGTTTATATCCGCAGTCTTAAGGTCTGCATCAAGCTGCAGTCGCTTATACTCATTGAGCTTCATTCTCCCCGACAGCCATCTTGCGAATTCGCCTAACCAAAGGTCAAGAGGATTTGTCTTTTCATTCTGTCTTTTGCCAAGGTTGTGAGTTGCTTTGGATACCGCATATGAGGGAACCTTAAGCACGTCGCTGAGGATGAATGCAAGACCTATCGCAGATACGATTGAAATTAAAATAATATATGCTGTAATCATTCACTCACCTCATTTCCTGTATTCTACGGGCTTTGTCCACTTGAACATAAACAGTGCCGTTATTACAATAGCCAACGCGCTTACCGCGAGGACTATCTTTCCGGGTACGGTGTTCATCAATGCGCTGTACCAATCCTTGTTGAGAAAATACAAAAGCGGGATATTTGCCACAAGCATTCCCGCCATCATAAAGTATTCGATTCTCGCGGCACTCAGCACCCCTTTGATCTCGCTGTTCGCTATTCTCACGTCTGTGAGCTTTGCAACAATGGGCATCAGAGTGTCCTTCAGCGTTCGGTCTTCCTGGCAGGCTATCAAGGTGTCGCACCATTCGGCGAAGATGCCGTTATTTACTCTCTCCTTGAGGTGTTTGATGGACTGCTTGATGTTTGAGGTTATCATTCTGTTTTCTGCCACAAAGCCCGCAAAAATGTCCTTCACGGGGGGCTTGAGATACTGCACGTTTTCTTCCACCGCCGTCACGATGTCATCGTTTCTTACGTAAGAAGTGGTAATAATGGATAGTGCCGTTTCAAGCTCTTCTTGGATATGCTTATCGTAGTAATTGATGGTTCGCTTCGCAAAGCCGAAAGGGATCAAGGCAAAGGCGAAGGCGAATGCCGGTATAAGGAAGTAGTTGTTTATCGCAACAGCGGCAACGCACCCTCCGATAATGCCGAGAAGAGATGCGGCGCATGCAACGGTAAACTGTGAGCCTTTGCCTGTAGAATTGAGAGCATCTCTGATTCTGTTAAGCTCGACTGTAAGCTTTCTTGATCTCTTTTTGCCTTTCGCAACGAGCACCTTTTCGCGGAGCGTCTGTTTGGGAGAAGCAAAGCGCATAATGTCTTCGGTTATGGTTTCGGGAGTTAAGCCAAGCAATACTGCCGTGGCAATCACCGAAAGCAAAAAGCCTACGAGATATACAACTGTCATTTGTTTTCTCCTTTCAAATAAATCTCTTTAGGATTTCCTCGGGAACTCCCGAGCGTGTCAGCATAGTCTTTAGATGCTCGGATGGTGAGTTCACCTTTTCAAACTGCCCCTTGATATGATACTTCCCATCGGCATACTCGTTCTCCGTAATGTTGTAACGGTAAAGACACCTGTATTCGGTTTTTCCCTCGGGTGTTACCGTACACTCGGTTATGTCCATTATCTTTCTTGAATTGTCCTCGCATTTGTGAGCGAATACAACTACTGGAAAGGCTTGGCGGGACTGGGAAAGAGAAACCTCCATTCCCAGTTGGAATCTTCTTTGGCAGAGAAGAGCTATTCTTCCGTGTGCAGATTCTCCCGGTCCTGAGTGTACCGTTGTTACAACCGTATGTCCTGTGAGGGATGCTTCCACGGCTGAGTTTGCTTCAGCGTCTCTTATCTCTCCTACGACCACAATGTCGGGGTCGAATCGGAGGGCTGCAACAACCAAATGCTCTTGGCTTATATTGAACGCGCTGTTCTCGCTCGGCCTCGATAGAGTATGCACAACGTTATTCTGAATCTCACCGAAATGATTTCTTTTAACGAGGGATAGCTCTCTCGCTCCCGACTCTATGGTGTATATACGCTTTTCATCGGGGATGCTCGTTAAGAGCGCATTCAGAAGAGTGGTTTTACCCGAAGAGGTTCTTCCCGCAACAACAAGGGATACGCCGTAACGGATACACATTTCGAGGAACTCAACTATTTCCTCTGTAGCCATACCGCTGTCTATAATACATCTTCGGTCTATCCTTTGAGGATGGAGTAAACGTATAGAGACCGCTATTCCGGCTTCGGTATCTACTATTGGGTCTTTCAAGGCCGTGATACGGGTGTTGTTAGGAAGATGGCCTTGAGCTATGGGAGTTGCATTGTCTATGATCATTCCCGAATGATGGAGCAGTCTTTTGACGATATCCACTGCATGTCCGGGGCTATGGAAATGCTCTTCAAGCTTTTCCATTCGTCCGTCGGAATAGGTGAGTACGACGTCATCCCACGAATTGATGTTTATCTCATCAAGGTCTTTCGCTTCGAGATAGGGGGTAAGGATTGAATACTCCACCATCTCCGCGTATATTCTGTCGATGAGCTTTTCCTCGTCAAAGCCTTCAACTATGAAACCGTTATCCAGTATGAATTTCTCAATGTAGGACTTCAGCTCGTCATGCTTTGTCTCGTCGGTAAGGGCTACCGCATAATACTTTGAGATGTATTTCTGCGTTTCGGTTAGCACCGTCCATAAATCACACCTGACCATACTGCACGACCTTTCCCGCTATCTCTCGCATTCGCCCCTCGAAGGTTTTATCTCCGGTAGCTTCGGTTAAAGAGCCCTTTTGCATCTGAAGCTTTACTTCCGAGCTGAACGGCACCGAGAATCTGACGTCCTTGAGATGGGATTTCGTTTCCTCAATAGGCATAAACACATCCTCATTCGGTGTGTTTATACCTTGTATGTGCTCGGCTGTTCGGTATTTCGGATCGGAATAGACCGGAAGTTGGGAAAGAAAGAAGCTGATGCTTTTGAGATCGGGGGATGCAAGTCTTATGATCTGCTCCGACATCTCAACGGCAACCGATGCAAGAACGTTGTTTTCAAGGTTGCTCGTACAGTCCACTATAACGTAGTCGGCAAGTTCGCACAGAGCTTCAAGAAGCGCCTCCGCTTTTGCTCTTCCGAATTTTGGGAAAGTGAATTTATTATCTCCGGCTCTGTATCCTATGAAGCCGAAGTTCTGACGGTTCTTTGATACGACAAGATTTCTTATAACGTCATCTCTGTCTATTTCAACCTTCGAAAGAGGTATTCCCACGCTTCCCACATCTTCTGCCTTTTCATTAGGGAATATGACCGGCATGACAGGTGTTTCAAGGTCGGTATAAAGCACTATGACTCTTGCCTGATAGTTATCGTATATAGCCGTAGCAAGCTTTGTTGCAAAGGTGGTTTTTCCCGAATTCGGAGAACCCCATACAGCGACTATTTTTCCGTTATCCATGTCTTACTTTCCTGCCTTTCCGAAAAAGGCGGCCTGCTCGTCAAGGTACTTCTGCGCCGTAGCAGCATCGCCTCTGTATTCAAGGGCAAAGTGAATAGATGCCGTCTGCTCAAGAAGAGCGAGAAGCTCTGCCTGTTCCTTGTTGGTTACAAAGGTGACGGTTAGGGGCTGTGTATTATCCGTAACGTCTGCCTTGTCTATTCCTTTTGATGTGGTTGAGGTTACAACTCTCAGATAGTGAAGCTCAGGCGGTGTATATGCACGTCCTTCTTTGGAGTCATAGACTATTACGGAGACTATATCTCCTGTTTCGAGCTTTCCCGAAAGACCTTGTGCAAAGCTTCCTATGGTTACAGAAATAACCTTTTTTTCTCCGTCAAGACCTCCGAGAATATCCGTAGCGCTTCTTTCATCCGTTGTTACCTTTTGCGGGAAGAGGTAATCTCCCTTATACAGATCGGTAGTGCAATATGTACCTACAACCTCTTCGGCTTTTGTCAAAACTCCATCGGGCAGATTGTGGCTTCCTACCTCAACGACCTCCACGTCGTGAGAGGTAATATAGCTTCCCTGGGGGAGAGTGTTTATCATTCTCACAACGGTGGTTCTGCCGTTTGAAATGGTATTAACGAGGGGCGCGATTCCGAAGCACATAATCAAGGCAACCGCAAGGCAGATAATGCCTATAACGGTTCTGTTGCTTAAAGCCTTACCGCCTATTGATTTCTGCTTTTTCCTTTTGAATTTATCAAGCTTTAACATTTTTTCTCTATCTCCTTACGCAAAGATAAATAATGCCATAGCCGAAGCCGAAAGGAACGGAACGAGGGCAAAAGGCTTCTCTTCGCCTTTATCTGCATTTTTGATTTTGTTGTAGATGCTCATATATACTACCGCAATCAAAAGACCTACAATGAAGGCTGCGATGCCTCTCTGCCATCCGAGAAGAAACGCAAGAGCTGCCGACATTTTAAGATCTGCGCCTCCGAGAGGTTTGCAGCTCGGTATCAGTGCCATGATAATCTGAGGAAGCACAACGATTACTGCTCCGAGAAGCATTGAACCGATTCCAAGTGTCGGGATGCTTACCAAGCTTAGGGCAAGAATTATTACCGATATGTAATCATCCACGGTATGGCTCGTAATATCCGACCAAGAGGCATAGAGCAGAACGAACATAAGGAAGATACCTTGTATAAGTTCAAGGGATAAGCCGTATCTCAGGCACATAGCAATCGGGAGAACACCCGCTATGCATAGGTTTGCTGTCATATTGTTCTTGAAGCCTTTCGCGGTCATTATCTTGGTGAGCATAAATCCTAAAAGGAGTGATGCTGCCGTGACGGCAATTAAAATTAACAGACCACAAAGAAGCTCTGCCTTATAGCTTAAAGACATAAGCCTTGGCAGGGATTTATTTACTATGGGATCTGTGAGATGGGTATTATTGATTATCATTTTATCTTCCTTTCAATTAGTTTTTATCCCATGCATCTCCAACTTCGTACCATCTGACTCCATCGGGGCTTCTGTACATCTGAAGCATCGACCAGTTTTCTATGCTACCTCTAAAATCGCCCGAGGATTCGTTCCAATAGAAGTTAGTTTCCGCAGCATAGGATGTAGACCAACTCTTTCTCTGCGCCCAAGTGATGCCGCCGTCCGTGGAGGAAATCATATAAACTCCTTTGGAATCTCTGACGGTGGCTATATGCATATTCTCGTGGCTTGCATAGCACTCTATAAGGGCAGTGCTTTCGTAGGTGGGAACCTCTGACTTGTACCAGGTCTTACCGTCATAGGTGTACGAAAGATCCTTAAGATAATCGTAACCGCTTTCATTCCTTGTATCGATGGACAGAGGAAGCTCATTGTGGTGCATCATGCCTGTTACTTCTTTGTTCATCTGATCCATCACACCGTCGTCACCCGCGAAAAGAAGATAGAGTCCTCCGAGGATCAGCGCACCTATTACTACTGCAATGATGATCTTGACTCCGGTATTGATATAGCCTTCGCCTTTTTTGTTTCTTAATTTGTGCACTTCTTGAATTCCTTTCTCTTTATACTTTATACCAGACGTCTCCGTCATTCCACCATCTGAGACCGTCATAGCTCTTTACCATCTGAGTCCAACGGTCATTGGAATAGGATGCGGAAAACCACTGCTTGCTTTCGTTCCAGCTCAGAGATGTGTACTTCGCGTTTGTCGGAGACCATGAGGTTCTCTGTTCCCAAGTGATGCCGCCATCCGTGGAGGCAATAACGTAAACTCCTTGGGTGTCTCGAACTATAGCTACACGAGTTGTTCCGCTATCTGCCATTCGCTCAATGGTTGCAGTATCCTCATACTGAGGTACCGTTGCATCAAACCATTCTTGGTTATCGTAGGTATACTTCAAGTCATTGAGATACTGATTTTCATTGTTTGTTCCTACAGATGCCGGACGCTCGTTGTGGTGTATCATTCCCGCTACCTCTTGGTTGAGATTAGCCATCACACCGCCGTCACCCGCAAAAAGAAGATACAGACCTCCGAGGATGAGTGCTCCGATTACAACGGCAATAATAATCTTGACTCCGGTATTGATGTAACCTTCGCCTTTTGAATTTAGTAACTTGCGCATATAATCTCCTTTCTTTGTTTGAGAGGAGGGCGGTTTCGCCCTCCTGTTATGTTCTTTGTTCAATTAGCCTCCGTAATTGAACATACCGGACATCTCGCTCTGGAGTGTGGGCATGATGGTGCTGTTGAAGAGAGTGTAAAGTCCTGCAAGGATTACACCGCCGATAACTACACCGATGATGATCTTGACACCGGTATCAACATAGCCCTCTGCCTTAACGGATGCGATGGTCTGTGCGACTGCCTTCTTTGCAGCCTCTGTCTTGCTCTTAACAAAATTGAAAATTTTCTTCATACTTTTAAATTCCTTTCTTTTCTTGAGTTTTTATGTTTTTTGAATTCTTAAATTAGGTTCCGGAGTAGCTGAACATCTGACCGATCTCAGTGTTGAGATTGGGGATGATAGTGCCGTTGAAGAGAGTGTAAAGACCCGCAAGGATCACTCCGCCGATTACCACGGAGATGATGATCTTGACACCGGTATCAACGTAACCCTCTGCCTTGACGGATGCAACGGTTGCCTGAAGGGTTGCCTTTGCCTTATTGAACTTGTTTGCGATGTTGTTGAAAAACTTTTTCATTTAAATTACCTCATTCTTTCTTTGTTTTTAATAGTTTTATTTACATTTTCTGCATTATAGGAGCATTTTCTTCCGAAGCTGCAGTCTGTTCTTCGGTGCTGTTCCGGTGCTGTTCGAGTGCGTGATTGTACTCGTTTACAACGGCATCGCCAAGTTTTTTCTTGGCTTCGGCTGTGATTGCATGAAATACATCTTCATACTTCATCTTGCCGTTTTCATCCTTATAGGATGTTTGGGGCATTGAAACCCAAAGCCCCTTTTCGTTTTCGAGAACCTTTAATCCGTGAACCGCGAATTCACCGATGTTGGCACTCGCAAACGCTCGAAGAGAACTCTTTTCATCGTTATAGAGCTTATGGATTCTGACCTTTATTTCGGGTTCTGTCAGATGCTTGTCCTCTTCTTCGACGATTCGTTCTTTTGGCGATGCCATTGATGCACCGCCTTTCTTTCCGCTTGCCATGTTCTATTCACCTCCTTTCAAATGTGTATTTATATAAAAAGCCAAGCGTATAGGTTGATCAGTCCTAATTGCTTGGCTCTTACATATTGAATCCTATAATTTTGAAGCCGACATCTCCTTGTACTTCATCGGCGGTTATCTCTTCGGGAGTCTCAAACATTTTTGAGTATTCCTCGATCTGTCGGTTGTTCAAGTCACAAAAACCGCCGTAACCGTCATCGTTAACAATGTATAACGGTCCGGCATAGATCGAGTCACCGAACCGCCTGTTACCTTGCATTCCTATGAGCTTTGCTTCTTCATTTCCAACGACCACGGCGTTGTCTTCAAAGGGATAGGTAACCTCCATCATAGAATCCTCTCCGCGAAGACTGACAGCCTTTTGCCAGCTTTCAAGAGAGTCTTCCACTCTTGTTTCGATTGGCTTCTGTCCGGGAAGTATCATTAAAGTGCGCAAACCGTTCATGGGAGCGCATTTTGACGAGTCGAACTTGATGTTCTTGAAACCTACCGAATCGCAGAAGTAGCATCCCTTTAGGGTCTTCGCACCTCTCGAGGATACAACGTCCTCTTCAAGCTCTACAACGTCAGACATGGAGAGAGAATGCCCTTGATACGTTCCAAGATAATCTCTATCGTATAGGTTAAAGGCTTCGTATACGTCCTCCAGATCCTCACCCGCTATTACACCTCTGAATACGCATTTGTATATTGACGGATCAATTTCTCCATACTCGGACGCATGCTTGAAGTCTCGGAATTTGGTGCGGTTTACATCCTTTTCGCTGTCTACCTGATAAATATTAACTCGCATTACAGACTCTGCACCTCATATTTATCTTTCCGTCTCCGGCTCGGTGAGCTTTTTAGCAAGATAGCGAAGCACCTCTCTCTGCTCGGTGAGATTGAGACTGTTAATAACATCGAGGAGTGTGGTTTCTCTTGTAGTCGGTGCTTTGTCGCAGCAACCCGTACAGAGCTTCTCACGCCTGATTATGATGGTATCCTCGTCCTTTTGCTCGAATGAGAGAATATCGTTGTAGGCAATACGCATTTTGATGCGTATCTCAAAGGGAATGGTTATTCTGCCTTCCTTGCCGAGGACCTTAATCATTTTCGTCATAATCGTCCTCGCTCTCTTCCTCTTCATCGTCAAGGATGCACTTACCGCAATGAGGGCAGTGATATTCACATGCCTCGCACTCTCTTTCCGTGCAATCTATGTATTCTTCATCCGATTCCTCGGTTTCGCTGTCCACACGGACTCCTGTAACCATCGGTACGTACAGATATCCATCCTTGTAATATGCATCGAAGACTTCCTCTTCGCCAAGGTCAAACTTTTTTACGGTTTCCTCGTCGAGCTTGAATTTCAATTCGCCGTTTCTTTCCATATAATTTTCCTTTCACGTAATAGTTTTTCCGTTTCGGTGTAATCTTCGAACAGATTGAGCTGTCTTTCCGAGAGCACACCTTCTTCGTAAGTGTTGTAATTTGATATAAATAGCTCGGGATATTGCGACCCCGCATCATACCTTTGCGCAATGTTATTAAGCCTTGTGGTGCTTTCGATCATAATTCCGGTCTTGCAATAGAGCTGTCGGATCTCGGGGCAATCGTTATACGAAAGTAAAAACTTACCCTTTATCCCCAAAAGAGCATCGCATAAGCGCTTATGATCTTCCGAGGTGAATCCAACGTCCTCGTAATAATCTTCTGTCGCGTAGTATGGCGGATCAAGATAGAACATAGTGTTCGGTCTGTCATATTGCGCCAAAAGCCTCTCAAAATCTTTGTTTTCTACCACTACGGTTTGAAGTCTTTTTGATGCTTGGAATATTACGGGGAAGTTTCTCCACATATCGTGAGGCTGCGCACCAAAGGAGTCGAGTCCTGATGCATAGCTCTGCCTGATAATCTGATAAAAGTATGCCGCACGCTTAACGTCGGGGATCTCGGTCTTGGTTTTGAGAACCTTTCTTATATGCTCAAAATCCGTTCTCGAATTCAGAGAATACCTGAGTTCCTCACACAGCGCTTCGGGTTCATCCCTTACACAGCGATACAGATTTGCGAGGTTGGGGTTGAAATCGTTATAGACTTCAAATTTGGATGGATTCTTATGGAACAGCACCCATCCGCCTCCCCCGAATACCTCAACATATCTATCGCAGTTTTTGTTTAATCGCAGACAGATAGCATCTCGCAATGCTTTCTTGCCGCCTACCCACGCCATAAAACTGTTCATTTATGTTTTCAGACGAGGTGTTTTACGAAAGAAGCCGTTTTGCCTTTAATCGCAAAACGACCTCTTGTTTATTCCTTTCTGTTAATGATGAATTGAATCAGCCACGTGGCAAATATACCGATTCCGCATCCTACGATCAATCCGGAAACAAATCCTAACATAGGGTTACTCCTTCCTCTTCTTCCTGTTCATATGTACCTGCCATAAAGTCAAACATAGATATTTCATAGCCGAAGAAATTTGGGGAATTTTCTTCACTCGAGATATCTATATATCCCTGTTCTCCGAAGTCTATAGGCTCCTTGGTTATTACCGACCCACCGAGATTCACTCTTACGCTCGGCTCTAATGTCTCAAAGCTATCTCCGCTATCCGAACTCCGAATATGATAAACATACAATCCCTCTGCAACATCCGAAGCGGTTAGTCTTTCGTTTGTAAAGAGTGCATGTTTTCCTAAAACGGATATTAACTCGAAATCGCATGAGGAAGGACTTATGTATCCCGTACCCGATGCGTTTTTATATAGTCCAAGGGTATCCTTGAGGTCGTAATCCCACACGGATGCCGCAAACTCTATAGCTTCTTTTTCTGATTCAGGATGGTATTCTTCCATAATCTCACCGCCTATATACATAATTCTTCCGCAGTTCGATCCTATGTCCTCATCGGCATACTCAAGCTCCATTCCAACGTCCGGATATTTCGCTGAAAGAGTCTTTATTGCTTCTTTGGGAGCACTCCATGCAGTTTGCAAATGCAAAACATCACCGCCATCGTATGAATTACCGTAACTGTTCCACTTTGTTCCCCAATTGGCAACACGCCACTCATACCATGTTGGCGCTCCGTAATTTATACAGTTATTAACTGCTTGTCGCCCGAGGTAAAGAAGCTCAGCCTTTTGGTACAAAGTCTTGGCGATGTCTGCTATTTCATGTTTGGAAAGTGCGGATTTATATGGATAACGTTTATTTTCGTTAATTTTAGCGACAAGAGAGTCAAACTCAGAAAAGTCCATTTTATCGCCTTTGAAGTAGCTTGAGTTCGGATTTATAGATGTTAAATAAAGCTCAATGGCTTGAGTAGTCCGTGATCCGCTTTCGATATCAAGCTCTTGGGGCATCGGTATTATTCGCTCGAAATCTATTGTTCCGAATCCGCGTTCTTCGTTTTCTCCCGAAGGATCGTACATGACAGACTCAAGAATTTCTCTTATACGTTTCTCATCGCATAAGAACTTTAAATTGCTTTGAATGTGATTTGGCATTTATATTACCTCACCTAAATTATTCAGCTCACACAGTAACTTCTCACCAAGTGCTGTTACTACGTTTGTGGTTACGGAGTTGCCCGCCATTTTGTAGAGCTGATTTTCGGGAATTCTGTTAGCTACGAGCTTATAAAACTGGTTATCGGAGTATCCTTGAAGGCGGAAGCACTCAATCGGCATAAGCCTTCTTACTCTTCCGCAATATGTAACTCCGTGCTTGTCCTGTGCGGTCAAGCAGAACATGTCTTCTCCCGGGAGCTTGATTCTTCTGCCTTGCTGTCTTATCTCGGCTCTGTCTGGAGTCAGCACGGCTCTCGCATCTATAACACCCGAGTGCTCACCCTTGTGCTTGGATATACCCGAATTCTGCCTTGCGGTAATGCATCTTGCGTGATGGGTTACGATGGTGCCGGGATTCATGTCTATAAAGTAGAGTCCTGTTTTTGCTCCGCCTCCGCCGCCTTGGCTTGTGAGGCAGACACTGACTCCGTCTGTAGAGTAGATCCTTTCTCCTTGCGAACCGCCGACCACTTGGATAAGATTGCTTCGGCGGCTTTCTCCGAGAGGAAATATCTTTCCGGACAGTCGGTGATCAAGATATCCGACAATGTATACTCTCTTTCGCTGTTGGGGGACACCAAAATCGGCGCTGTTAAGCACACACCATTCAATACCGTACCCCAACTCTGATATCGCACGGATGATCGTGGTGAAGGTTTCCCCTTCGCCGTGATTGAGTAACCCCGGCACGTTTTCAAGGAAAAGATATGCAGGTCTTTTTGCTTCAGCCACCCTGACGATCTCATGAAAGAGAGTACCTCTTGTATCAGCAAATCCAAGTCTTCGTCCGGCAACTGAGAATGGCTGACAAGGGAATCCGGCACATATAAGGTCGATATCCGGAAGCTCGTCGGTGTTGATCTTTGTTGCATCGTCACAGTAATATTCACCTCCTGTGTCATATAGTGTTCTGTATGCCTTGGCTGCGTATTTGTCTATTTCACACCAGCCAACGGGCATAAAATAATCGCCGAGCTTAGAGAGTCCTGTTCTGAACCCTCCAATTCCGGCGAACATATCTAAATATCTAATTCTAATACGCTAAAGTTCCTTTCTGCTCATTGCCACCTCCTGTTATGCTATTGAGTATTTTGAAAAGCTTTCAGCTATTCAATCGGTATTTCGTTTTTATATTCCACCGATGGTCATTGCTTCGTCATCGGAAGACATATTATCCTCGAGAGTCCTTTGCATAGGTACCAAAACCTCAAGAAGCCTTTCTCTGTAATTCATATCGGTAATTTTGTTTATAAATGTACCGAATGTATTCAAGAGCAGGGAGCCGTCAGTTTTGTATATTGATACATCGCTGTTTACCCCTTCCTTGCAAATAAATTCTGCTACATCCTCTAAACT
>JAZOAA010000095.1:0-4973 GCA_045595265.1 Eubacteriales bacterium | reverse complement strand
TATTTTTTTGATTTTTTACCTTTGCAAAACGCTTTTATGTCAACTTACAGTTACATTTTAGCTATTGCAGAAGGAACCGCCAATAAAGCTCGGCGGTTCCAATCGGTTAAAATCAGTGGCAAATGCACTTCTCGGTATCCTTATCAAAGATGTGGATACGGGAAGCATCAATAGCAACGGTAATCTTATCACCCGCCTGTGCGCGTGAACGAGATGAAACTCTTGCGATAATGTTCTTGCCGTTGGTTGCATCCTCCATACCGTCGAAGCCGAGGTAGAGGTAAATCTCAGCACCCATAAGCTCGGTTACGTCAACGTCAACCTCCATGGTAGTATCTGCAAGGGTCTGAAGATACATGGGCTCGTCGTGAATAGCCTCGGGACGTACGCCGAAGATAACCTCCTGGCCGATATACTCCTTAAGCTCGGGGTTGTTTGCCTTCTCGGCAGGAAGCTTAATAGCGGTAGTGCCGAGCATAGCGTAAAGGTCGTTTTCCTTCTTAACAAGCTTACCGGTAAGGAAGTTCATCTGAGGAGTGCCTATGAAGCCTGCAACGAAGAGGTTGCAGGGAGTGTCGTAAAGATTCTGGGGAGTGTCGACCTGCTGAATGATACCGTCACGCATAACAACGATTCTCGATGCCATCGTCATAGCCTCGACCTGGTCGTGAGTAACGTAGATGAAGGTGGTCTCAACCTTCTTATGAAGCTTGGTAAGCTCGGTTCTCATCGATGCACGAAGCTTTGCGTCAAGGTTGGAAAGAGGCTCGTCGAGAAGGAATACCGCAGGGTTACGTACGATTGCACGGCCGAGAGCAACTCTCTGCTTCTGACCACCGGAAAGAGCCTTGGGACGTCTCTCAAGAAGGTGGGAAATGTCAAGGATTCTTGCAGCCTCTTCAACGCGGCGCTTGATCTCCTCCTTGGGAACCTTACGAAGCTTAAGGCCGAATGCCATGTTATCAAAAACGGTCATGTGAGGATAAAGAGCGTAGTTCTGGAACACCATCGCTATATCTCTGTCCTTAGGAGCTATATCGTTAACGTATCTGTCGCCTATGTAAAGCTCGCCCTCGGAAATCTCCTCAAGACCTGCTATCATACGAAGGGTGGTAGACTTACCGCAACCCGAAGGACCAACGAAGATAAGGAACTCCTTATCCTTGATTTCAAGGTTGAAGTCGGATACCGCGGTAACACCGCCGGGATACTTCTTGTAAATGTGACGAAGTGAAAGACCTGCCATTTTGTTTTCTCCTTTTGGAAAATAAATTTTAACGATATTATTATAGCAAAAATGATTAAAAAATGAAAGAGGCATCTTTAACGATTTTATTCACCGTTTTTTGAGAATTTTGCACAAAAATCAGCGCTGTTTTTTGGTGGTATAGACTATGAGTTTTGCGTTTTTCTAATTTATTAGAATTTTGCGTTTTTGCTCGCTGCATCTCTTCGCATATTCATAGGCGATGTATTGTAACGGCGCTTAAATTCTCTGTGAAAATAGGATTCATTTTCATATCCGACGGCGCTGACTACCGCGCCTATCGTCATATTTCCGTTTATTATAAGTTCCTTCGCTCTATTCATTCGCTCATCAATCAAAAGCTCCTTAAAGCTTTTTCCAAAATATCCGCTAACAAGCTTTGAAAGATAAGGAAGTGTGAGACCCATGACTTTAGAAAGCTCGGAAAGGGTAGCGGTGCGGTAAAAGGTGCGTATATAATCTAAAATTTCTATTTTTCTTCTCTCCTCTACTGTGTGCCATGAGGTCGCATTAACCAATAGCTTTTTGCTTTTAAGCGAGAGGTATTTGAAGAGAATTGCAACCGTACGTGTAAGAATAAGGCTGTCGGCGGTATATTCCGTCAGCTCAAAAAGCAGGTTTTCAATAAGATTTTCTATTTGCTTTTCTCCCGACGTTGAAAAATGAAGGAAAATTCCAGCGCCCGACTTCTTCGAATTTTCCTTCGCGAAGGAATCAAATATAGTTGCGTCAAGCTCCGAAGATACGGTGTCAAAAAAGCTATCAGACATTATAATATTTATTCCAAGGTCGGACTCACTTGCCTTCTCTACCGAATGGCAGATGTGCTTGTTCATTATTAAGATATCGCCCGCGCACATACGTATTTTTTCACCGTCTATTACGTGGACAAGCTCTCCCGAAATAACGGTAACCATCTCAACGAAGTTGTGTCTGTGCTTTGGGAACGGGGCAAATCGGGTGTGCGGGCGTTCGATGATGAAGGGTGCGCCCTTCGAGAGCCGTGCATCGTTTACCGAAAAATCTCCGTTTGACGAATAGATATTCATATCTATTTTTCCGTATTCAATAATTCGTTTTTCTTCTTCGGTTATTACCGAAAGCTTTTCGATAAGTTTCTTTTCCATACTGCTTTCCAATCGGCAAAATCAGTTTTTATCCTATTTTAACATAACTTTATCAAAAAATCAATAAAAAGTAATAAAATATTAAATAAGGACAGTACATTTCGTAAATCAGATGCTTGCGCAAAAGCTTATGCGGTGTTAAAATATGATTAAAAGCATACCTTAAATAAGGAGAAAAAGTATAAATGAGTTACGAATCAGCAAAGCAAAGATACCTCGAGCTTGGGGTTGATACGGACAAGGCAATAGAAAAGCTGCTGTCCACCTCGCTCTCCATACACTGCTGGCAGGGCGACGATGTTGTAGGATTTGACAGTAAGGAGGCACTCTCGGGCGGTATTCAGACCACGGGTAATTATCCGGGAAGAGCGAGAACACCGGAGGAGCTTATGTCAGACCTCGACTTTGCGCTAAAGCTCATTCCGGGTAAGAAAAAGCTAAACCTACACGCGTCTTACGCAATAATTCCCGAGGGGGAGTGTGTCGGCAGAGATGCGATACGTCCCGAGCATTTTGCACCGTGGGTGAAATTTGCGAAGGAAAGAAACATGGGTATAGACTTTAACCCCACGTTTTTCGCTCACCCTATGGTAAAGGACAATCTCACGCTGTCTTCACCCGACGAGCAGGTGCGAAAATATTGGATAAATCACGCAAAGGCGTGCCTTAAAATCGCCGAGTATTTTGCAAAAGAGACCGGCATTCCCACGGTTATCAATTTCTGGATTCCCGACGGATACAAGGAAACACCCGCAGACAGAATTTCACCACGCCGCCGTTATGCAGAGTCGCTTGACGAGATTCTCTCCGAGCCGTATGATAAGCGCCTCGTTTACGTCACCCTTGAGTCCAAGGTTTTCGGCATAGGGCTTGAGTCGTATACGGTTGGTTCTCAAGAATTTTGCCTCTCGTATTCCGCAACCAGAGGTATAACTCCTCTGATGGATAACGGTCACTACCACCCAACAGAAATGGTCTCAGACAAGATTTCGGCACTTCTTCTGTTTAACGAAAAAATCGCCCTTCATATAACGCGCGGTGTGCGCTGGGACTCCGACCACGTGGTAATATTTGACGACGAGACCCGCGAGATAGCAAAGGAAATCGTCAGATGCGGAATCGACAACGTTTTTCTCGCTCTTGACTACTTCGATGCATCTATAAACAGAGTGGCGGCATGGGTCATCGGAGCAAGAAATGTAAATAAAGCTTTGCTTTATGCGCTTGTTTCGCCCGATAATACTCTTTCAGAGCTTCAGGAGAAATCCGATTTTACAAAGATGCTTGCGCTGTCCGAAGAGGCTAAAACTCTGCCTTTTTCGTACGTTTGGGAAGAATATCTTCGCCGTGCGGGAGTTGAGCAAAATTGGCTCTGCAAGGTTTCGGAGTATGAAGAAAGCGTTATGTTAAAGAGAGTTTAAGCTATAACAAAAAAACGGCTATTCCAGTTGGAATAGCCGTTTTTATTAACGTTGTTTATGCGTTTGCGGCGTCAACTATTGCGGTGAAGGCATCAGTCTTAAGAGATGCGCCTCCGATAAGTCCGCCGTCAACGTTTGCTTTGGAGAGAAGCTCCGCTGCATTCTTATCGTTCATAGAGCCGCCGTACTGAACGGTGGTAGCCTCTGCAACGTCTGCACCGAATGCCTCTGCGATAGCCGCGCGGACATATCCGTTGCCCTCGTCTGCCTGCTCTGCGGTAGCGGTAACACCCGTACCGATAGCCCAAACAGGCTCGTAAGCTACGATAACGTTCTTCATCTGCTCGGCGGTAACGTTGGTGAGTGCCATCTTGGTCTGATACTTAAGAAGAGTTTCGGTATAGCCGAGCTCTCTCTCCTCGAGAGTTTCACCAACACAAACGATAGCCTTGAGTCCTGCGTTAAGAGCCGCGAGGGTACGAAGGTTTACAGTCTTGTCGGTCTCACCGAAATACTGTCTTCTCTCAGAGTGACCGATAACAACGTACTCTACGCCCGCCTCGGTGAGCATCTCGGCAGAAATCTCGCCGGTGAAAGCGCCTGAAGCCTTGAAGTGAACGTTCTCGGCACCTATTTTGATATTAGTGCCCTTGGCTGCCTCAACAGCCGCAGGAATATCTATCGCAGGAACGCAAAGAACGACGTCGCACTTATCCTTACCTGCTACCATAGGCGCAAGAGCCTTGATAAACTCTGCGGTTTTTGCAGGTGTCATATTCATTTTCCAGTTGCCTGCTATTACTGTTTTTCTCATTACTATTTTCCTTTTAATTTTCTTTATAGAGATGTTTTGGATTTAGAATTTTGAGCAAGTTTTGTCGTTGTTTCGACCGAAGGCGTAGTTACCTACGTCGAGCTTGTCGAAAAACGGCGGAAATTGCCAAAATTATTTATCCAAAAGGCAGGATACGCCGGGGAGATCCTTACCCTCAAGGAACTCAAGGGACGCGCCGCCGCCGGTAGAGATGTGGGTGATTCTGTCAGCGTAGCCGAGCTGCTCGCATGCTGCAGCGCTGGCGCCGCCACCAACGATGGTGATTGCATCGCTCTCCGCAAGAGCCTCTGCAACTGCTATGGTACCCTTTGCAAGAGTGGGGT
>JAZOAA010000094.1:0-9344 GCA_045595265.1 Eubacteriales bacterium | reverse complement strand
AAATCAAAAGGAAAAAAATAGTATGAAACTTAAGGAAGGCAAGTATACGCTAGGTACTGCAAAGCTCGTTTTGGCGCTTTTAATTCTGGTTAATCCAACGCTAAAGACGGTTGACCTTTTGCCAGATATTATCGGCGGTTTGCTTCTTATACCTATACTCACCTATTATGCCGACAGAACACCGCACTTCTCCGAGGCGCTTGGCGCTATGAAAAGACTGTGCGCGCTGAGCGTAATCAAGGTTTTCGCATTTATTGCGATGATATTTATACGCTCGGGCAACGTTGCCGATAACGATATTGTGGTGCTGTTCACCTTCGTTTTCGCAATTTTTGAGGCGTTTATTTTAACCGTATTTATAAGAGAGCTGTTCTCGGGTCTCTACTACGCGGGATTAAGAACAGATGCCGACGCGCCCATAAATCCGTTTTCTGTAATAGGAAATTTGAAAATCAGCCCGGACGTACTGAAGGTGACAGCAATATCATTCGTTATTCTGCGCTCCGCGCTGACTTCCCTTCCCGAAACGCTTCTTTTGACCACGACTGATGAAATCGGTGTTGCAACCCAGCTCTTTAACATAAGAGCGCTGTACCCGAGATTCACCGTGGCGGCGTTTATAATCACAATCCTGTTTGGCATTTTAGTTACTTTTCTCTTCTGCAGATACATAAAAGCAATCAGAAAAGAGGGCAAGCTCTCGGGCGAAGCCGATGCCCTTCACCAAGGTGAGCAAAGACTCGCTCTGGATAACAAAGCCATAATGCGTAAGATAAATGCGGCATTGACTTTAGTCGCGGCAGCATCTTTATTTTCCTTATGTGTCAGGGTAAATACGTTTTCAAATATTGATATTCTGCCCGATTTTATAGCTCCGATACTTGTATTTATCGCGGCTTACATTCTTAAAGATCTCACAAAATCAAAGATGCTTTACATAGCATCGGCGATACACACTATAACGGCAATCGCATCGGAGTATGTGCTTGTATCGTTCATACAAAAGCACGGATACCCATCTCTTATAGGCGGTGTTACTCCGGAATATATGAACGTAATATTTTACTCCTCGCTCGAGTGCGCAGCGGTGATATTCACCTATATATCTTTGCTTATCTTTATGCTGAGATTTGCGGGCGAGCATGCCGTTTACCGAGGCGCAATCATCAAGAGCACTCGCGCACGGATTTACTGCACTTGCATCTTCGGTGCTGTATACGCAGTAATGAAGATGGTGCTTACTTTTGTCAACTCGGAAATGACCAGCGAGATGGTTTCGCAAAGCGGCAGCGTAACGATGAGTCATATCCCCTGGCTCAGCACCGTGGTTTGCGCGGTGGCACTTGTGTATATAGCCCTGTCATTTTCACTTCGCTCTTATCTTATAGAAGAGTGCAAGATGAAATATGAGTCTGATACTTGATTATTTTTTAACTTTATGCTAAAATATAAGTAGAAAATTTACGGAAGGTTATGCCGTGTTCGGCAATTTTTTGATATGAAAAAAATTAAGGAGATAGCAGAGCGCATTAAACAGACCTCTTCGGTCGTTGTTTCCAAGCTTAAAGACTTTTTCAAAAAAGCCTTTAAGGAAATTTCGGCATTTTTTGAAATATGCGCGATCTACATAGGTAAAGCGTTCGCCGCGGTCAAAAAGTTTTTCGGCAAGCTTTCAAGAGAGGTGAAGGCCTTATTTGAAATCATCGGATACGGTATTTCCGTCGTGCTCGGAGTACTTAAAAAGTTCTTTGGAAGAATAGGCGGTGCGATATCCCGTGCGGCATCTACCGTTGCCACGGCATTCAGTCGCGTTTGTGAAGGGGTTGCTTCTCTTTACAAACAATATAAAAGCTACATACTGCCTGCGCTGATAGTTATTACCGGTGCGCTCTACATTCTCGCATCGCTGATAATCTTCTTCACCGGAGGTGACAAGCCCTACTCCCATGCGAGTGTCGGCGCGCAACTGATTTGGCTTTCGGTTCCGTCTGTTTTAACCGTTGTTGCAGCCGTTGCTGCGGCGGTAGACTCTATAAAGAACGAAAGATCCGAGGAGCGTATAAAGCCGGACACCACGGAACGCGCGTACAGACTCGTTTCTCGCTTGTCCCTTGGTATCGAGATTAGCGAAGAGGGAAAGAAAAAGCTTGATTACGAGAGAAAAATCAGAAGAGATATAGTCTTGATGGCTCTTACAGCAACCCTTGTGACATCGGTAATATCTCTTATAATCATTCTTAATCCCGATATGTATACTATCGAGAATCTGAATAACGACATAATTTCTGCCGTCCTGACGGTGACACCCGCGGTAGCTGTTGGTCTTGGCTCTGCCGTTTTTGTAAAGCAGGTACACCTTGCAAGCCTTGCAAGAGCAACTGCTGTTATCAAGGACGAGATCAAGGCAGCAGGCAAGGTGAAAAAGCAGGATAGCGTGATGGATTCCGAGAGTGTACTAGACCGTATATTTACAGGCGGTGTGCGAGTATGCGTCATTGCTTTAGCACTTGTGTTTATAATCATAGGTATAGCGAACGGCGGTATGGCTGACGTTCTTAGCAAGGCGGTCAAAATCTGCACCGAATGTATAGGTCTTGGCTGATGCCGACAGGCGACAGAATGGAGATTGACATGAAAAATACTGAAGAAAAAAAGACGCCGATCTGGCGAAAAATAATGCCGACTAAAAGACGGCTTATACAGCTATATACAGCGCTCCTTTTCAACGCTTATCTCAAGGGTTATATCACGGGAGAAATATTTAAGGGAGTTACGAAAAACGTATGTACCCCCGGTCTTAACTGCTACTCCTGCCCCGGTGCTGTAACCGCGTGCCCTCTCGGCGCTCTGCAAAACGCATTTGCTTCGAGCGGTAAGACTGCACCCTATTACATGCTCGGCATAATCCTTATCTACTGCATAACGCTTGGAAGAACTATATGCGGCTGGATATGTCCTTTCGGTCTTGTGCAGGACCTCTTACATAAAATAAAAACTCCAAAGCTTAAGAAGAGCCCTATCACGAGAGTTTTATCTTACTTTAAGTACGTGGTGCTGGTTCTTTTCGTAGTAGTGTTCCCTCTTCTATACGTGGTGAGAGACCTGCCGCTTCCGGCATTTTGTAAATACATCTGCCCTGCCGGTACCTTCGGCGGTGCGCTCGGACTGCTGATAAACCCTCTTAACGAGTCAGTATTCGGCATGCTCGGTCCGCTGTTTACTTGGAAATTTATACTTATGGTATCATTCCTTGTAGCTGCGGTGTTTATTTACAGAGTGTTCTGCCGATTCGTATGTCCTCTCGGCGCTCTGTACGGTCTTTTCAACCGCTTCGCGCTCCTTGGTATAAAGCTTGACAGATCTGCCTGCACCGACTGCGGAAAGTGCGTTGAAAAATGTAAGATGGATATAAGAGAGGTTGGAGACCACGAGTGTATCCAGTGCGGTGAGTGTATCGACGTTTGTCCCACCAAGGCGATAAGCTGGAAGGGCAAGAAGATAATTCTTCCCGATAATGAAATTAACCAAGCTGACGGTGAGCTTTCTGTTTGTGATGCAAGTGCAAGCTACACTGTAAAGATTGACGCGAAGACGCTTGTTACGAAGAAGCGCTCAGACAGGGTTAAAAACCTTATTACGTTCATAAGATATGCGATGGCGGTGGTGATCTTCGTCGCTCTCGTATACTTCAATTTCTTCCACCAGAACTCTGCCGAGGCTGCTATTCCCCAAGATCCTGACAGCGATATTGTCGACGAGGAGCTTGCAAAAATCCCCTTCGGATACGAGGTTGGCGAAAGATGTCCTACTATGAGCCTTGAGCTTGTGGGCGGCGGTGATATCAACATATCAGAGCTTCGCGGAAAGACGGTTGTCATAAACTTCTGGGGCACGTGGTGCGGTCCGTGTAAGGCTGAGCTTCCTCACTTTAACGAGCTGGCAGCGGAATATAAGGAGGACGTTGTTTTCCTTATAATTCACACAAATTCCAACAGAGACACCGCTCCGGAATATATTGATAAAAACTTTAGCGGCTCGGAAATGATATTTGCATACGATGTGCCTCTTGATGAGAATACCGACGTGTACTTCAATCTTCTCGGCGGAACGTTCTTCTACCCAAGGACGCTCGTGCTTGATGACAGAGGCGTTATTTCGCATGCTGTCGACAGCACTATAACGTACGATGAGCTGAAGGCGGAGATTGAGAAAACTCTAAAATAAGCGAAAAGCACGCGACAAAATCGCGTGCTTTTTATTTTTCAAAATGACAAGTTACTCTCGTTTATCCTTTATAATACACGGTCTCACCTGCGGGCACGGAATGTGTAAGCCAAACGTTACCGCCGATGGTGCAGCCGTCGCCTATTTTAGTATTTCCGCCGAGGATTGTGGCGTTCGCATATATTACGACACCGTTTCCTATATCGGGGTGGCGCTTGATTCCCTTCACGGGATTTCCTTCTTCATCAAGCTCAAAGCTCTTTGCACCAAGGGTTACGCCCTGATATATTTTTACTCTGTCGCCTATGGTGGTGGTTTCACCTATTACGATACCCGTTCCGTGGTCGATAAAGAAGTATTCACCAATAGTTGCTCCTGCGTGAATATCTATTCCTGTCTTTTCGTGAGCGAACTCCGTCATAAGCCTTGATATATAAGGGATTTTCCTAACGTAAAACTCGTGCGCTATTCTATATATTGATATCGCGTAGAAGCCCGGATACGAGAGTATTACCTCCTCGGGCGACCTTGCCGCCGGGTCACCTTCATAAAGGGCTATAACGTCCTTTAAGAGCTTTGCCTTAACGCTCGGAAGAGTGTCGAGTATCTCGTAAGCAATCTCCTCGGTATCCACAACCGACCTCTCGTCAAAGAAGGAAAAAGATGCCGTAAGCTGACGCTTAAGCAAAACGAATATCTCAGAGGCGAGCTTTTCCGGTGCTTTTCTAATATCTTCCGACAGAGAAAAATAGTCGGGGAACATAAGGCTCTGTATTTTTTTTACAATCTTTATAACCTCAATGCGCGAAGGAACCATAACGGTATGCTTTTTGAAATAATCAAAGTTTTCCTCGCAGGTTTCGGACACAGCCTTCGCTACGGATAGAAGCTTTTCTTCGTGGGACATTATACGCCTCCTGGATTTGTTTTATTAATTTTATCATACAAAAGTCATTTTTGCAATAGCTTTTGCGTTTTTTTTAGCATCTTAATAAAGTACTTTATGACAATTTGAAAATATTCGCCTGAAGCCGTGTAAATATTTCCGAATTTCCTTGATTTTTCCTATTATGTATGATATAATTTTATAGGTATATTATGCAAATTATTGCATTTGTGATATAAAATGTAAAGAAAGGTTGTCTTTTGTCTAAAAGACGCGGTTTACGAGTATGGGAAAGGGTATTTACACCTTTTATAAAAACCGTTTGGTTGAGATTGGCGGTAATAACAAATGCCTTTACCTCAAAAACGTCGTAAGAAAGAGCGCTTACGATATAGGAAAGCTCTTCAGCGGCAGAGAGGACAAGATAGAGGAAATGATAGACTTCCTCTGGGGTAATAAAAAGAAGCCCCTGACTCTGCTGTCTGAGAAGGAAATAAAGGATATTTACGAGGCTATGAGCGAAAAGGAAGAGGATAACTCCGAAAATTCCTCCGAGGCTTCGGACTCTGATACAAAGCCCAAGCGCAAGGGCCGCCCGACGAGCGAGAAAAACAGACTTCTCGAATCCGAGGTTGCAAAGGTTAAGGAAATAAAGCGCGAAATAGAAGAAATCTACAAGGAAACAGGCAGATACGACCTTTACGTAGGATATCCCTTCGTTTTCGGCTCGGTGTCGCAGGGAGCGCAAAGAACTCTTATTAAAGCGCCGCTTCTCCTCTTCCCTGTCAGAATAGATATTGTCGATGAGAGAACCGTTGAGCTGACTCTGAACGAGGCAGAAAGGGTTCAGGTAAACCGCGCCCTGATTTTCGCCTATGCGCAGTCGAGAAAGATGAATATCGACAACCTGGAGCTTGAATTTGAAGATATTTCATCATTCAAAAACGTAAAGCAGATAGTGGACTATCTTAACAAGGAAAAGATAAGGATAGAAAACACCACCTCAAAGAACGTTTTTGCATACTCTCGCTTTAAGGAGCCGGAAAGCGATGCAGACCTTTCTATAAGATATGCTGCCGTTCTGGCAAGGTTCCCTCTCTCTAATTCCATTTATAACGATTATACTCTTCTTGAGAGAAAAAATCTTACAAACGATGCGATAAACGAGCTTTTACGCACCGGTAAAACGAAAAAAGGCAAGCTCTTTAAGGCAGTGGACAAGCTTAGAACAAAGATCGGTGCAAAAAAATCAGGCCGCGCGAAGAAATTTACCGCAAAGCACAGCTATACCGTTAAAATGCTCGACTATGCACAGTCCGAGGTTGTTAAAAAGGTCGATGAGATGGGTAATATGGTCATCTACGGCCCTCCCGGAACGGGAAAATCGCAGACCATCGTTAACATCATAACCGACGCGATGGTTAAAAAGAAAAAGGTGCTTGTCGTATCGCAGAAGAAGGCTGCGCTTGACGTTGTTTACTCACGTCTTGGCACTCTTAACGAGAAGGCTATGTACCTTAACGACGAGTCCAAGGAAAAGAAGGCGTTTTACGAAAGGTGCTACTCTGCTCACCAGCGCGACGAGGTCGGATTCCTCACCGATACCGATGGAATCAAGGCGGAGTTTGACGAGGTTGAGAAAAAGATTGCTGCGGACCTTGCAAGCCTTGAGGATATTTACCGCCTATTAAACGATAAGCGTCCCTTCGGACTTTCGCTTGCAGAGATGTACTCCTCGTCCTATATGCTGCCTAACAACTCGGTGGAGCATCAGCTTTACTCCGAGCTTATCGAATACGACGACGTTATGTCTCTGAGTTACAAGGAGATATCAGAGGCGCTCTTCTCCATTAAGGCAAAAGAGCTTGCCGATATGTACTACACCTTTGCCACCGCGAAGGATAAGAACCCGATAATTGATATGATGCTGCCCGACGTTGACCTTCACACTCTTACAGAGGTGAAGCTTGAGCTTGAGGCGGCGGCAAAATCAAAGAAGGGATACTTTAATATTTCAAAATATCCTTATACAAGGCAGGTTTTGGCTCATTATTCCCTGATGGATGACGAAAAGATGTTAAAGCGCATCGTGCGTCTTGAAAACAAGCTTGAGCATCCCTTCCAGCTCTTCCCTTCTTACTCGGAGAGAACGCTGAAAGAAAAGTTTGACCAGACTATCAAGGCGATAGATAAGTTTACCAAGGAATACGACTGCTTAAACAAGGTTATGACGCGTGACGGTTATATCTCGGTTATAGACAACCTTCTGCGCGGCAATACGCCTTATCTCAAGCTTGTATTTGAGGCTATTGATAATTATATTTCCCTTCGCGACGTTACAACCCTCTTCCGCACGCTTGACAAAAACACCGTAAACATTCTTGATTTTGCATATACGGCAACAAAGTCAAAGCAGGCATACAGCGATGCTATCGACAAGGTAATGCTTCTTCGCATTTACCACGAGATACTGACGGCGGAGGACGAGTGCCGTGACAGACTGTCGAAAATACTCGACTTCCCGAACATCGCATCAAGGATATATAAGCTTAAGGAGTCAGAGCTTGCGTTATCGCAAAAGCTCTGCGCCGGCAAGAACAGCACCTCCTACCGCACGCTCTTTGAAAACGCGGAGAACGCAAAGGATTATCTCTATCAAATCTCAAAGGAGCAGAAATTCTGGCCTATACGCAAGATGATGGAGGTTTACGGGGACTTCATACTCGAGCTGTTCCCCTGCTGGCTTCTCTCTCCCGAGAACGTATCAAGCCTGCTTCCTCTTCGTAAGAATATGTTTGACGTCGTAATATTCGACGAGGCGTCGCAGGTCTTTATCGAAAGCACGATACCCACTATATACAGAGGAAAGAATATTGTCGTTGCGGGTGACTCAAAGCAGCTGCGCCCCTCGGCTACGTTTATGAAGCGCTATCTCGGTGCAGATCCCGAAACGCTTGAGGACTATTCGGTACAGGCGGCTCTTGAGGTTGAGAGCCTTCTCGACCTTGCGGTATCGCGCTATAACAGCGCAAATCTGACCTATCACTACCGCAGCAGAAATCAAGAGCTTATCGACTTCTCCAACAGCGCATTCTACTCCTCTACTCTTCAGATAGCTCCTAATATTTCAGCAAATAAAAAGAGCCGTCCCATTGAGAGATACAAGGTTGACGGCCGCTGGATAGGCAGGACAAATGAGGTCGAGGCTGAAAAAATCGTTGATATACTGAAGGACATCTTCAAGACCAGAAAGCATAACGAGAGCATCGGTATTATCACCTTTAACAGCGACCAGCAGGCGTGCATAGCAGATGCTATCGATAAAGAGGCGAGAGATAACGAGTCGTTCCGCGCTCATATCGCAAAGGAAAACTACCGTCTTGACGGCGGAGAGGACACGAGTCTGTTTATCAAAAACCTTGAAAACGTGCAGGGTGACGAGAGAGATATCATTATCTTCTCTATCGGATACGCGCCAAACGAGGCGGGCAGAATTTATACCAATTTCGGCTCTCTTTCTACCGAGGGCGGCGAAAACAGACTTAACGTTGCTATCACACGTGCAAAATCCAAAATCATTGTTGTTACGAGCATTGAGCCTGAGGAGCTTAAGGTTGATACGGCGAAAAACCTCGGACCGAAGCTGCTGCGCGATTATCTTGCGTATGCAAGAGCTGTTTCGGAGGGCGATACTGTAAGCGTAAATTCCATACTGACAGGTCTTGACCCCAAGGAAAAATCCAAGGAGGCATATCTCACCTCTATGCCAAAGGTTGAGGAACAGATAAAGGAAAGACTCGAAAAGATGGGATACACGGTCCACACGGGACTCGGAAACAGAAACAACCGCATTTCTCTTGCGGTGTATGACGAGGATAAGGACAAGTATCTTGTCGGCGTCGAGCTTGACACCGATGCATTCTTAACCGGTGCAAGCACACTTGAGCGCGACGTTTATAAGCCTAAGTTCCTTGAAGCAAGAGGCTGGACGGTTATCAGAGTTTGGTGCAGAGATTGGTGGCTCTCTCCGCAAAAGGTTGTTAAGACTATCGCACAGGTGGCGGAAAAGAACAAAGCATAGTTTTTATATGTAAATAAATTGTTACAGCACTTGAATATTGTTTTGTTTTAGTTTATAATATTTATATTTAATAAGAAAGGTATTTTTTTACAATGTTTATTTCAACACTTCTAGCGACACAGGGCGGAGCTGATATGTGGATCACTCTCGGTA
>JAZOAA010000093.1:0-5151 GCA_045595265.1 Eubacteriales bacterium | reverse complement strand
GCATAATTATAATTATTGTGCTATTATATTAAGGCTGTCCAAAAGGCAGACAAAATAAATCTCACACAGCGAGTAGGATTATTGCCGGTGCGCGAGAATATCGCGTCGCAGTATTATGTCGCTGTGGCGGAAAAACCAAGGAGGAACATTAAAATGTTCGAAATTTCTATCAAGCAGTTGCTTGAAGCAGGTGTTCACTTCGGTCACCCGACTAAGAAGTGGAATCCGAAGATGGCAGAGTACATCTTCACCCAGAGAAACGGTATTCACATCGTTGACCTTCAGAAGACCGTTAAGAAGTTCGAGGAAGCTTACAACTACGTTTCCGAGATGGCACAGGAGGGTGGCACTATCCTCTTCATCGGTACTAAGAAGCAGGCAGCCGACACCATTAAGGAAGAGGCTCAGAGATGCGGTCAGTACTATGTAAACGCTCGTTGGCCCGGCGGTATGCTTACCAACTTCGGCACTATCCGTAAGTCCATCAGACGTCTTAAGGAGCTTGAGAAGATGCAGGCAGACGGCACCTTCGACCTTCTTCCTAAGAAGGAAGTTGCTAAGAAGCTCAAGGAGATCGAGGATCTTGAGAAGTCCTACGGCGGTATCAAGGATATGGAGACTCTTCCTTCCTGCGTATTCATCGTAGATACCCGCAAGGAGCGCAATGCCGTTCTTGAGGCGAAGAAGCTCGGTATTCCCGTAGTTGCTATCGTTGATACAAACTGTGACCCCGACGATGCAGACTGCATCATCCCCGGTAACGATGACGCTATCCGCGCTATCAAGCTTATCGCAGGCGCACTTGCAAACGCTGTTATCGAGGCTCACGGCGGCGTTCAGGAGGAGACTTCTGAGGAGGTTTCCGAGGAGGTTGTAGCTGAAGAGGCTGCAGCAGAAGAGGCAGCGGAGTAATTTCTGCCCCTACTTAATTTCAAAAATAAAAGGAGAATATAACTATGGCATTTACAGCTAAAGACGTTGCCGAGCTCAGAAAGCAGACCGGCTGCGGAATGATGGATTGTAAGAAGGCTCTCACCGAGACTGACGGTGACTTCGACGCTGCCGTTAAGTACCTTCGTGAGAAGGGCATGGGCGCGGTTGCAAAGAAGGCTGACCGTATCGCAGCAGAGGGTCTTGTAGACATAATGACTATTGGCAACACCACCGCTATCGTTGAGGTTAACTCCGAGACCGACTTCGTTGCTAAAAACCAGACCTTCAAGGACTTCGTTAAGGATATCCTTAAGTCTATAATCGAGAACAAGCCCGCTGACGTTGACGCTCTTCTCGCGTCCAAGTTTGCGGCAGGCGAGGGCACCGTTGCTGACGCTCTTGCAGAGAACACCTATAAGATTGGTGAGAAGCTTTCTATCCGCCGCTTCGTAATCGTTGAGGGCACAGTTTCCACCTACATTCACGGTATGGGTGCAACCGGTGTTATCGTTTCCTTCGATACCGACCTTGCTGACAAGGCAGAGTTCGCAGAGTGCGCAAAGAACGTTGCACTTCAGACCGCTGCTATGGACGTTAAGTATCTTGATAAGGAGTCCGTTCCCGCATCCGTTCTTGCAGAGGAGGAGGCTATCCTCATCAAGCAGATGAAGGAAGATCCCAAGATGGCTAACAAGCCCGAGAACGTTCTTGCAAACATCGTTAAGGGTAAGCTCGGCAAGTTCTACGAGAACAACTGCCTTCTTGAGCAGGCTTATGTTAAGGACGACTCCATGTCTGTTTCAAAGTACGTTGCCTCTGTTGCTAAGGAGCTTGGCGGTAACGTTAAGGTAACCGGCTACGTTCGTTTCGACAAGGGCGAGGGAATCCAGAAGAGAGAAGAAGACTACGGTGCCGAGATCGCAAAGATGATCAACGGCTAATAACAAAAATGCGTCGGGAAACCGACGCATTTTTGTTAAACTATATTCGCTCCGCGAGTTATATTGCTGTGCAGTTATATTCGGCGTGTGCCGAGTTGTATTCGCTTCGCGAGTTTTTGCGAATATAATATAACTGCTTGCAAATAGCAAGCAATATCACTGCGAGTATAGAGAGCAATATCACTTCGTCTAAGACGAAATATCACTACGAGGAGAAAGAAAGTGGCAAAAAGTGAATTAAGGGATCGTTCAAAAGAATTTGCAAAAAGAATTGTGTTTTTATGTGCGAGCATTAAAGAACATTCAAAAATCTCGCCTCTCGCGAATCAACTTTTGCGCTCGGGCACATCTATTGGTGCGAATATATATGAGGCGCAATATGCGCAGAGTAATAAAGACTTTATATCAAAACTTGAAATAGCGCAAAAAGAATGTAACGAGACAGGGTATTGGCTGGAATTGCTGTATGAAACTGGATACATTAACGAAAGCGAATATCGGTTGATTCATAACGAGTGCGGCGCGATATTAAGAATGCTTGTATCGTCAATAACGACAATGAAAAAACGTATACAGTAGAAAAGCAGGAAACCGACGCATTTTTTACACCGCTTGCCGTGGAAAGTTTTGTTATATTCCACATAAAAAATATTACTAAAATATTGACAAACAATAAAATAAGATGTATAATCATAATACAAGATTATACTCATATATTTTTAATGAACAAATGCGCCCCATGGGGCCAATTGTTTTGCAAACAATTGGCCTAAAACAATAATCAATACATACAAAAACACTTTGTTCACTTAAGCAATTTGAATTCTTTAAGATATACTTAGGGCTCGCCCTTTGGATATATAATTTGTCATCAAAAAACAAAATAAAAAAGGAGAAAAACAAAATGACAATGAGAAACAGAAAAACCATCATCACAGCATTCGTGCTTGCTGCATGTCTGCTCATCGGCGTTGGTTACGCTGCTGTATCCGGCAATCTTACCATTACCGGTGCTACCAGTTTCCAGGCTTACGGCGAAACCGCAGGTCAGATTCACTCGGCTGTTAAGTTCCAGGCTGCAGAAATCGTAAACAAGACCGAAGGCACTGCAGCTTCTACGAGCATTTCTGCTACCGGTAACGGCGACTACGTAGACCTTGTAGTTGTATTCACCGATACAACAGCAGCTACTGATACCGAGTATACCGCTGTAGCAAAGTACACAGTTGTGTATGAGTCTAACGCAACTACTCTTCCTGAGGTTAAGTTCGACGTTCCCGCACTTACCGCAAATGGAACCTCTTGCGTTTTCACCTACTATCTTGATGCAGCAATGCAAGATGAGTGGACTTCTGCAGATGAGGTTAAGCTTGCTCCCGCTGCAGATTCTAACTACAACACATTTGATTTCTACGTAAAGGTTACTTACACCGAGAACGGCGGTGAGAGCGGAAAGATTGAGGCTACTCCCTCTATCTCGCTTGTTTACAGCGGTGGAGCAGAAGACCTTACCAACTCAGACTAATTTAGAAAAATCTAAAATAGTAATTTGATACAATAAGAGAGGAGAACGGCATGAACGTTGATAAAAGAGTTCTGCGTATTGTAGCGCTATCTTCGCTTGCCGTTCTCCTGCTCACCTTCTTTTTGCAGAGCGGTCAAATCGGCAAGCTTATTTGTGCTACGATATGCGTGGCATTTGCCGCTATTATTTTTGTTACAGCAAAAAAACGCGCGATTTTTTCAATGAACAAGCGCGAGGTGTTGATGCTTATGGGCCTCATCGCCGTCGTGTACTTGATTCTTTATTATTTCACGGGGGTTGCGTTTGGATATTATAACAGCTTGTCCAGCGATTACGTAAACATTCTGTTATATTACACAATTCCAATAGCTCTTATTATTGTTTCGAGCGAAATTATACGCGTTGTTTTAAGGTCACAGGAGGATAGAGTCTCGGACGTAATCGGATACGTATTTTGCGTCTTAACTGAGCTTCTTATCTTCGGAAACCTATCTTCTATTACCTCGTTTTATTTATTTATGGAATTTGCGGCAATGACTCTTTTTCCTGCCGTGCTTTCCAATCTTTTGTATCACTATATCTCCAAGCGCTACGGCATGCTGCCAAACTTGGTTTATAGGTTGATAACAACGCTTTACGCGTACATAATTCCGATAAGGCCCGCTATGCCCGAGGCTATGCTTGCGTTTGTGCGCCTTACCGTTCCTATTGTTATTTACGTATTCATCGACTCGCTTTATGAAAAAAAGCGTCGATACGCTCTTGAAAAAAAGAGCAGGCTCGCACCCGTTATCACGGGAATTACTGCCGTAATTATGGCAGGCTTCATCGCTCTTATATCAAATCAGTTTAAGTACGGCGCTCTCATTATTGCAACAGAGAGTATGACCGGTGAAATTAACAAGGGTGATGCAATAATTTTTGAAGAATATACCGGCCAAACGATAGAGAAAGGCCAGGTAATTGTGTTTGAAAGAAGCAATTCTATGCTTGTGCACAGAGTTGTAAAGATAGAGAATGTTGGCGGAACCGTTCGCTATACCACAAAGGGCGATGCGAACGAGGACGTTGACGTAGGTTACACCACCGCCTCAGATATTGTGGGGCTGGTTAATATGAAGCTGCCGTACGTCGGTTATCCGTCGCTGTGGCTTCGCAGTCTTTTTGATTAACACATAACTAAAAAACGCAGAGAAAGGAGTAGAAAAATGTCTGAAGCCGAAAGAAAAAGACGACAGGACTATAAGGAAAACAGACTGAAATGGATAATCATTCAGATAGCTGCCATAGCCCTGGTTGCAATAATAGCGATTGGCTCGTTTATCGTTTTTGATAATATGAACCGCACCTATTATATTCATTATACAGAGTCCGGCTCCGCATCTCCCAAGGTACATAACAAAAATTATGAGACAGATGAGTTCTTAAAGGACGAGTGGCTCGACGATGGCGCATCTTACGTTTCGTCAAGCGTTGACTACATTCTTTCTACCTTTAAGTACGATATGCTCATGGACGCTGATAGCGATGGCTTTGACTATAAGTACTCCGTAGTTGCACAGATGATACTGACGGATGACACTACTGGCAAGCCTCTCTATTCTCCCACCTTTGACCTCATTCCCGAAAAGAAGCTTTCATCAAGCGGAAATTCCGTTTCAATTCGTGAGAACGTTAAGGTCAATTACGAGGAGTTTGACCTTATGGCAGAGGAGTTTATCTCAAGCCATAGACTTAACAAGGTTACGGCAA